>JANMMH010000290.1:0-5583 GCA_031373055.1 Rubrivivax sp.
AGCCCTGAGCGCCAAGGTGGCCAAGCTGAGCAAGGCGCCCGCCAAGCCGGCAGTCAAGCCCGCCGCCAAAGCTGCCCCGGCCAAGAAGGCTGCCGTCAAGGTGGTCAAGCGCGCTGCGCGCAAGGCCGCTTGATCACCTAGCTTGATCGGCTGAAGGCGCCCACCGGCGTCAAAAAAAACAAGGGCGCTTCGGCGCCCTTGTTTCGCTTCAGCACAGTACCGCTGTCAGTTCAACTCGCAAGGTAGCGCGCTTCGAGGTGGGCTTTGAAGAACGCCGGGTTCAGCACCTCGCCGCTGGCGCGGATAGTCAACTCGTCGGTGGTCCACAAGCTGGCCTGGCTCCAGATGTTGCTGCGCAACCAGTCGAACACCACCGACAGGTCGCCGTTGGCTATCGACGCGTCGAGCCCCGGCGTGGCGCGGCGCATCGCGGCGAACCACTGTGCGGCATACATCGCGCCCAGCGTGTAGCAGGGAAAGTAGCCGAGCATGCCCTCGGGCCAGTGCACGTCTTGCAAAGGGCCGTCCTTGAAGTTACCGCGTGTGTCCACGCCCAGCAGCTCGCTCATCTTGGCGTCCCACAGTGCTGGCACGTCCTCGGGCTCGATCTCGCCTTCGATCAGCGGGCGCTCGATCTCGTAGCGCACGATGATGTGCGCGGGGTAGGTGACCTCGTCAGCGTCCACCCGAATGAAGCCCGGCTTCACGCGGGTGATGAGGCGGTGCATGTTCTGCGCCGTGTAAGCGGGCCCGCCGCCAAAGGCTTGGGCCACCATCGGCGCCAGCTGCGCCACAAAGCCCGGGTGGCTGCCCAGTTGCATCTCGAAGCTCAGGCTTTGACTTTCATGCAGCGCCATCGAGCGCGCGTTCGCCACCGGCTGCCCCAGCCATTCGCGCGGCAGGTTTTGCTCGTAGCGGCCATGCCCGGTTTCGTGGATGGTGCCCATCAGGCTGCCCAGAAAGTCGTCCTCGCGAAAGCGCGTGGTCATGCGCACGTCTTCAGGCACACCGCCGCAGAACGGGTGCGTGCTGACGTCCAAGCGGCCGGCGTTGAAGTCAAAGCCCAGCCAGCGCACGACCTGCTCGCACAGCGCACGCTGGGCGTCCAGCGGGAAGGGGCCTACCGGTTGCACCAGCGTTTCACGCGACTGCTTGTCGACCACGCGCTGAATCAAGCCCGGCAACCACTGCCGCACGTCACCAAACACACGGTCGAGCGTCGCGCAACGCATGCCCGGCTCGTACTGGTCCAGCATGGCGTCGTAGCGCGAGAGGCCGGTCTGCTGGCTCAGCAGCTTGGCCTCTTCGCGCGTGTTGATGAGTACCTCGCGAAAGTTGGCGACGAAGCCCTTCCAGTCGTTGGCCGGGCGCTGGCTGCGCCAGGCGTGTTCGCAGCGCGCACGCGCCATTTGCTGGCGCTGCACCAGCGCCTCGGGCAAAGCGTTGGCGCTGCGCCAGTCGCGGCGGATTTCGCGCAGGTTGGCGCGTTGATGCGCCGACAGCGGCTCTTGCTCGGCACGCGACAAATCGTCAGCGAGCTGGGGGTCGGTGCGCATGCGGTGCAGCAAGGCCATCAGCTCCGACATCGCCGAGGCACGCGCTTCATTGCCCCCGGGCGGCATGTTGGCGGCCTGGTCCCAGCCGGCCAGTGAGCCCAGGTGCTGGAAGCTGTAGATACGCGCGTAGGTGGCGGTGACCTGTTCGTAGGACGCAGTGGGGTTCATGGTGGGTTGGCCCTCATGTCGAGCGTTAGACGAGCCGGCAGCACAGCGCACCGATCAATGGCTGAGTTGCCCAGGGAAGAACCAAAGCAGCGCGGTCGTCATGGTGAGGTAGCGCAAGAACTTGCCGATGGCCATGTACCCGACGCAGGGCCAAAACGGCAGCCGCAGCCAGCCGGCCACGGCGCAAAGCGGGTCACCCACCAACGGTAGCCAGCTCAGCAGGCAAGCCTTGGCGCCAAAGCGCTCGAGCCAGGCCAGCGCCTTGAGCTGCATCGGCTTGTGGTGCGCCATGCTTTCGTAGGCGCGCTCGGCGCCATAGCCCATCCACCAGCTGATGGCGCCGCCCAGGGTGTTGCCGGCCGTGGCCACCAGCACGGCGGGCCAGAAGAGCTCGGGGTTGAGCTTGATGAGGCCGAACACGGCGGGCTCGCTGCCCAGCGGCAGCAAGGTCGCTGAAATGGTGGCGATGATGAAGAGCGTGGTCAGCCCAAACTTGGGCAGCGCCAGAGCCACCAACATCGTGTCGATCCATGCTTGCATCAGGGATTATGGCCACGGGTTTTGAGCCTGCTGCGCCGGCGCAGCGCTGGCTATACTCCCGCCTCCTTTTTCAGCACCACCCCCGCAAACCCGCCATGCGCATAGGCCCCATCGAACTGCGCAACCGCCTTTTCGTGGCGCCCATGGCGGGCGTCACCGACCGGCCGTTTCGCCAGCTCTGCAAGCGCCTGGGCGCGGGCTATGCGGTGAGCGAGATGATCACCTCGCGCCCCGAGCTGTGGGATTCGCTGAAGACCTCACGCCGTGCTAACCACGAGGGTGAGGTGGCACCGATTGCCGTGCAGATCGCCGGTACCGATGCCGCCATGATGGCCGAGGCGGCCGCCTACAACATTGACCGCGGCGCCATGATCATCGACATCAACATGGGCTGCCCGGCCAAGAAGGTGTGCAACAAGTGGGCCGGCTCGGCGCTAATGCAAGACGAGCCGCTGGCCATTGAAATCGTCGAAGCCGTGGTGGCCGTGTGCGTACCTCGCGGCGTGCCGGTGACACTGAAGATGCGCACGGGCTGGTGCGCGCAGGCACGCAACGCGCTGAGCCTGGCGCGCGCCGCAGAGCAAAGCGGCGTGGCCATGGTCACCGTGCATGGGCGCACACGCGAACAAGGCTACAAAGGCCTCGCCGAGTACGACACCGTGACGGCCGTCAAAGCCGCGCTGAAGATCCCGGTCGTGGCCAACGGCGACATCGACTCGCCGCACAAGGCGCGCGAGGTGCTGGCGCGCACGGGCTGCGACGCCGTGATGATCGGCCGCGCGGCGCAGGGGCGGCCGTGGATCTTCCGCGAGGTGGCGCACTTTCTTGAGCACGGCGAACTGCTGGCGCCGCCACCCACACGCGACGTGCAGCGCTGGCTCGTTGAGCACCTGCATGACCACTACAGCCTCTACGGCGAACGCAGCGGCGTGCGCAGCGCGCGCAAGCACATCGGCTGGGCTGTGCGTGCGCTGCCGGGTGGCGACGTCTTTCGCGCGGTGATGAACACACTGGACGACGCGCGGGCGCAACTCGCCGCCGTCACGATGTTCTTCGACGCACTTGCCGATCAACACCCGCTGCTGCCGCAGCCCGCGGCCAACGACGACTTGGGCGAACTCGCAGCATGAGCAAGAAGTACATCGACGAATGCATCCGCGAAAGCCTGGCGCAGTACTTTCGCGACCTGCGTGGCGCCGAGCCGCATGGCCTGCACGAGCTCTTCATCGGCGCCGTCGAAAAACCATTGCTCGATGTGGTGATGAAGCAGGCCGGCGACAACCAGAGCAAGGCCGCCGAATGGCTGGGCATCAACCGCAATACGCTGCGGCGCAAGCTGCTCGACCACAAGCTCATCAAGTGACCCCGCCCCCATGACCACGGCGCTGCTTTCCGTTTCCGACAAGACCGGCATCATCGAGTTCGCACGCGCGCTGATGGCGATGGACGTGAAGCTGCTGTCCACCGGCGGCACCGCCAAGCTGCTGGCCGACGCCGGCCTGGCGGTGACCGAAGTCGCCGAGGTCACCGGCTTCCCCGAGATGCTGGACGGCCGCGTGAAGACGCTGCACCCGCGCATCCACGGCGGCTTGTTGGCGCGGCGCGAGCTGCCCGAGCACATGGCCGCGCTCAAGGCCCATGGCATTGCCACCATCGACATGCTGGTGGTCAACCTCTACCCCTTTGCCCAAGCCACGGCGCGCGCCGACTGCACGCTCGAAGACGCCATCGAGAACATCGACATAGGCGGCCCGGCCATGCTGCGCGCGGCGGCGAAGAATTGGGCCGACGTCAGTGTGCTGATCGACCCCGCCGACTACGCGCAGGTGCTGGCCGAGTTGGCCGCAGGCTTTGTTTCGCGCAGCACCAAGTTCATGCTGGCCAAGAAGGTCTACGCCCACACCGCCGCCTACGACGGCATGATCAGCAACTACCTCTCGGCGCTGGCCCCCAGCGCCGAGAACCATGTACACAGCGTGCCCACGCGCGCGGCGTTCCCGGCCACCTTCAATCTGCAGGTGACGAAGGTGCAGGACATGCGCTACGGCGAGAACCCGCACCAGGGCGCCGCCTTCTACCGCGAAGCCCAGCCCGCAGCGGGCTTGCTCGCGGGCTGGACGCAGCTGCAAGGCAAAGAGCTCAGCTTCAACAACATCGCCGACGCCGACGCCGCTTGGGAATGCGTGAAGACCTTCGAGCTGCCGGCCTGCGTGATCGTCAAACACGCCAACCCCTGCGGCGTGGCCGTGGGCGAGACGCTGCTGGAGGCTTACCTCAAAGCCCTGAAGACCGACCCGACCTCGGCCTTCGGCGGCATCGTCGCGGTGAACCGCACGCTCGACGCTGCGACGGTCGAAGCGCTCATCGCCGCCAAGCAGTTTGTCGAAGTCTTCATCGCGCCCAAAGTGTCCCCAGAGGCGCGCGCGCTGCTGGCAAGCAAAGCCAACCTGCGCTTGCTGGAAGTGCCGCTGTCCAAAGCCACCAACGCGCTGGACTTCAAGCGCGTGGGCGGCGGGCTGCTGCTGCAAAGCCACGACCACCGCCAGGTCGAAGCTAACGAGCTAAGGGTGGTGACCAAGCTCGCCCCGAGTGCCGCGCAGCTGGCTGACCTGATGTTCGCCTGGAAGGTGGCCAAGTTCGTCAAGAGCAACGCCATCGTCTACTGCGCAGGCGGCATGACGCTGGGCGTGGGCGCGGGCCAGATGAGCCGCATCGACAGCTCACGCATCGCCAGCATCAAGGCGGCCAACGCCGGTCTTGTGCTGACGGGCTCGGCGGTGGCGAGCGACGCGTTTTTCCCTTTCCGTGATGGCCTGGATGTTGTCATCGATGCGGGGGCCACCAGCGTCATCCAGCCCGGTGGCTCGATGCGCGACGACGAGGTCATCGCCGCGGCCAACGAGCGCGGCATCGCTATGGTGTTCACAGGCACGCGACACTTCAGGCACTGAGGACCAGCCCAGAGCTGCAAGTTTGGGTACGAACAAGCAGTCCCACCCACGCACGCCCGCATGAACAGCCCCGTCCTCGTCTACCGACTCATGGTCGCGCTGTTGGCTGGCGGCTTTGTCGTCGCCCTTTACCTGGGTGAAAGCGCCAACAACCAGCGCCACCTGAACGCGGTTCGCCTCAAGGCTGGCATCGAGCTGACCGAGATCCGCGATCGCCTGGAAACCAACCTGGGCAGCGACTTGCAGCTGGTCAAGGGACTCGTCAGTGTCATCAACCTCGAACCCGAACTAAATCAGGCCCAGTTCGAGCGTGCGGCACAGCCCTTGCTGGCGGGGCGCACCCAGTTGCGCAACATTGCTGCCGCGCC
>JANMMH010000306.1:0-2946 GCA_031373055.1 Rubrivivax sp.
CATCAGCACCACGTTCTTGGCGATATAGCTGCCGCGCCGCGCCACCGCAGGCGGCACCACGCGCACGCCCGTAGTGCGCATGGCAGCTTCATCAAGGTGCGCGAATTTGGTCTTCACTTTGTCGAAGAAACCCAGGTCACCGGCGCGCATGATTTGGTTGTCGTTGAGGCGAAAGCTCAGCAGCACGGCCTTCTTCACCCACTGGTTCACCGTCCACTGGCCCACACCGTGGCGCTCGGCAACGCGGATGCGCCCGGCGTTCAGGTCGCTGATGACGGCTTCGACCGTGTCGCGCACTTGTGGCGCGTTGAGTGCGCTGATGTCGGCGCGGGATTCCCAGGCGAGGTCGATGATGTGTTGACGGCTGCTCATGAACGGCTTTCGAAGTTTTCTTGCGTGAAGGTGACGATGCGCTCAGCGGCCTCAATGCACTCGTCGGGCGGCGCCACCAGCGCCATGCAGATGCGGCCGGCGCCGGGGTTGACGCCGTGGGCTTGGCGCGCCAGCAAACTGCCTGGCAGCACCGCGACATTGTATTGAGCGAGCAGGCCACGCGCGAAGGCGACGTCGTCGCGCACGCCCTGCAGCTCGGGCACGGCGGCCCAGAGGTAGAAGGCGGCGTCGGGCAGTTTCACGTCGAGCCTGCTGGCCAGGCGCGGCGTGACCTGCGCGAACTTCTCGCGATAGAGCGCGCGGTTGGCCGCCACATGCACTTCGTCATTCCAGGCCGCGATGCTGGCGCGTTGCACCGTCTGGCTCATGGCGCTGCCGTGGTAGGTGCGGTAGAGCAAGAAGGCTTTGATCAGCGCAGCGTCACCGGCGACGAAGCCTGAGCGCATGCCGGGCACGTTGCTGCGCTTGGACAGGCTGGTGAAGGCAATGAGGCGCTTGTAGTCGTCGCGCCCCAGCGCCTTGGCTGCTTGCAGGCTGCCCAGCGGCGGCTCGTCGCCGAAGTAGATCTCGGAATAACACTCGTCGCTGGCGATGATGAAACCGTGGCGCTCGCTCAAGTCGAAGAGTGTTTTCCACTCGGCCAAGGGCATCACCGCGCCGGTGGGGTTGCCCGGCGAGCAGACGTAAAGCAGCTGCGTGCGTGACCACGCGGCGTCGTCAATCTGCTGCCAGCTGCTCGCGAAATTGCGTGCTGGGTCGCTGTTGACATGCAGCGTGCGTGCGCCGGCCAAGATCGCCGCGCCTTCGTAGATTTGATAGAAAGGATTCGGGCAGACAACGGTCGCGCCAGCGCGTGTGGGGTCGATCACCGTTTGCGCGAATGCGAACAAGGCTTCGCGCGTGCCGTTGACGGGCAGCACTTGTGTCGACGGGTTCAGGGCCACGCCGTAGCGGCGGGCAAGCCAGGCCGCGATGGCCTCGCGCAGAGCGGGCTCACCGGCGGTGGCCGGGTAGCTGGCCAGGCCCGCGAGGCTCGCGCACAGCGCTTCGGTGATCAAGGCCGGCGTGGCGTGTTTGGGCTCACCGATGCCCAGCGTGATGTGTCGAAGGTGGACCGGTGGGGTGATGTCGGCCATCAGCGCCTTGAGGCGCTCGAAAGGGTAGGGCTGCAGCGCGCCAAGGTGCGGGTTCATGCCTGGGATTATCCCGAAGGCGTTCGCACCGGCGGCCAGCATGATGGGGACATGAGTTCACTGCTGCCCTTTCGTTTCGCGCTGGCCTGGACCTTGCCTGTCGCGGTCGGCCTCGCGTCATGGTTTTCGCCCTGGGCCGCGTGGCTCACCATGACGCTGATCATGGGTGGCCTGGCCGTGGCCGAGCGCGTGCCGGCGCTGCGCCACTCGCCGCAGCCGGTGGCTGATGGTCTCGGCCTGTATCGCGGCCTCGTGCGCGCGCACGTGCCCTTGCAACTGCTGTTGCTGGCCTCCAGCCTGTGGCTCAGCAGCCGTGGCGACATGAGCCCTTGGGCGGCGCTGGCGCTGGGTGTGGCGGTGGGTGGCGTCACGGGCGGGCAGGGCATCACCTTCGCGCACGAACTCGGGCATTCACGTTCGCGCATTGACCGCCTGCTGGCCTGGGTGCTGATGGCCAGCGTGAACTACAGCCACTTCATGGTCGAACATTACCGCGGCCACCACCCACGCGCGGCCACCCATGACGACCCCGCGAGTGCGCGGCGCGGTGAAACGTTGTGGCAATTCTTGCCACGTACGTTGACGGGTAGCTGGGCCGGCGCCTGGCGGCTGGACGCACAACAGCGGCGCCAGTTCAAGCGCAGCCTGTGGCGCAGCCCGCTGGCCTGGGCCACCGGCGTGCAAGCCGCGCTGCTGCTCGCCATGGCCACGCTGCTGGGCCCCATCGCGCTGGTCTTCTGGCTGGCGCAATCGGCCTACGCCGTCTTCCAGTTGGAGGCCATCAACTACATCGAGCACTACGGCCTGGTGCGCAACATGCGTGCGGGCAAGCCCGAGCCCTTTGCGATGCACCACGCGTGGAATGCCGACCATTGGTTGACGAATTCC
Organism: Rubrivivax sp.; assembly: GCA_031373055.1. GTDB lineage: Bacteria > Pseudomonadota > Gammaproteobacteria > Burkholderiales > Burkholderiaceae_C > Rubrivivax. The sequence goes on from JANMMH010000306.1 coordinate 2,475, forward strand.
TTCACCGCCAATTTGCAGCGCCACAGCGACCACCACATGCACGCCTGGAAGCCGTACCCGACGCTTGAAGCCTTGCCTGGGCCGCAGCTGCCCACGGGATACGCCGGGTGCCTATTCATCGTGTGGTGGCCCAGGCGCTGGTTTGCGCTGATGCACCCGCGTCTGGACGCCTTGGCGCTCGAACGCGGCGTGCCGGCTTGAGCGTCAGAGCGCGCCGCGACAGCCCGGTGCGCCGCAGCGGCAGGGCAGCTTGCCTTCGTGATGCGTCTCGCCGTAGTCGACCGTGATCTCTTCGCCGATGGCGATCGCGCGCACCGCATAGAACTCCACACGTTGGAGTGACCCCCTGATCCTGTACCACTCGGGGTCACCAGAACTAAGCCGCTTGCAGGGCGAGTTGAGCTTCGAATTCGTTGGGCGGCACGTAGCCGATCGCGGAGTGAAGCCGTTTGGCGTTGTAAACCTCTTCGAT
>JANMMH010000420.1:0-1973 GCA_031373055.1 Rubrivivax sp.
GCGTGCCATCCACGTGCTTGGGCTGGTGGACGCGGTGGCGTGCGAAGACACGCGCATGAGCGCGCAGCTCTTGCAGCACATCGGCTTGAGCAAACCGCTGATCGCCCTGCACGCGCACAACGAGCATGAAGCCGCCGCCGCTGTGGTGGCGCGTCTTGCTGCCGGTGAATCGGTGGCTTACGTCAGCGACGCCGGCACGCCGGCGATATCCGACCCCGGCGCGGCGCTCGTGGCGCTGGCGCACGCCTCGCGCATACGCGTGGTGCCGCTGCCGGGTGCCAGCAGCGCGCTGGCGGCGGTGAGCGTGGCGGGCGATGCGGTGGGCTACGGCTTTCACTTCATTGGCTTCTTGCCGGCCAAGGGCGCTGAGCGCGCGGCCGCACTTGCTTTGGTGCTGGCCGAGCCCGGCACGCAAGTGCTTTTTGAAGCGCCGCATCGCATCGAGGCGCTGGCCAGCGCACTGGCTGCGGCCGCGCCCACGCGGCGCGTCACGCTGTGCCGTGAACTCACCAAGCAATTTGAGACGGTGGTGGTGATGGCGGCCGCCGAGTTGCCGGCCTGGCTGGCGGCCGACACACAGCGCCTGCGTGGCGAATTCGTGCTGGTGCTGCATGCGCTCGTGTTGGCTGTTAGCAGCGAGGCAGGCCTATCGGCGGAAGCCGAGCGCACGCTGGCCGTGCTGCTGCGCGAGCTGCCCTTGAAGCAGGCCGTCGCGCTGGCCGCCGAGATCAGCGGCGCGCCACGCAACGCGCTTTACGCGCGCGCGCTGGCCTTGCGCCCGGGCTGACTACCAGCGGTCGGGCTGGCCGTGGCCGTGGGTTTGGCCGTAGTGCATCTGCCCATGTCGCATCTGGCCGTAGCGCGCCTGCCCACGCTGCGTCTGCCCGTCGTGCATCTCATGCGCGATGTGGCGGCTGGCACGGTATTGCATGTGGCGCAGCTGCTCGCGCTCGTGGCGCGTCACCACGCCGTCGGCCTTGAACTGGCGCTCGGCGCGGTGAATGGCGTGCTGCTCATATTGCAGCCGCTGCGCTTCATGGCCCGTGAGTGCGCCGCTGGCCACGCCGAATTGAATGCGGCCTTGCTGATGCAGTTGGCGCTGGTCGACGCGCGGCGTGCTTTCGTCGTGCGCCATGGCGGGAGCAGCAAGCGCGGCGAACAAGGATGTGGCGATGAGGGTACGCAGGTTCATGGTGATGTCTTCCTGAAGTGGGACCGGGTTGGACACAACGGGCTTTGGCCCGCCACCATGCAACGGCGCGGCACGTGACGGCGCCCACATCCAGGGCGTGAAGCTGCGTAAAGAATCTTGCGCCCCGACTCCTACAATTCGGCCCCCACACGCAGCACCAGGAAGCCCGACCCATGATCACCCGCGAACCGACCCTGGAGCGCATGGCCATTGCGCAGTCGCTGATGCTCGACCCGTTTGGCCTGTCCGAAGCCACGCTGGCCAAGGCGCTGGCGCTGATCGGCGAGCATCGCATCGACGACGCCGACCTCTACTTCCAGACCACGCGCCACGAAGCCTGGAGCCTGGAAGAAGGCATCGTCAAAAGCGGCAGCTTCAGCATCGACCAGGGCGTGGGCGTGCGCGCCGTGGCCGGCGAGAAGACCGCGTTTGCCTACTCTGACGATCTCTCCGAAGCCTCGCTGATGGACGCCGCGCGCACCGTGCGCACCATCGCCGCAGCGGGCGAAGAACGCCGCATCAAGCTCGCGCGCAAACCGCGTGTGGCCACGAGCCGGCGCCTCTACGGCGACCACGACCCCATCGGCTCACTCGACAGCACGCAAAAGGTGGCGCTGCTGGAAAAAGTAGAGAAGCTGGCGCGCGCCAAAGACCCGCGCATCGTGCAGGTGATGGCCAGCGTGGGCGCTGAGTACGACGTCGTGCTGGTGGCGCGCGCCGACGGCACACGCGCGGCCGACGTGCGCCCGCTGGTGCGCTTGAGCGTGACCGTCATCGCCGA
>JANMMH010000543.1:0-2708 GCA_031373055.1 Rubrivivax sp.
GGCGAGGGCACCTGACAGTGCGTGGCGACCACGCGGCGGCGCGCGCGCTGGCCAAGCAGCTGCCGACCAGCAACTCGCGCGACTACGGGCGTTCTTTCGCCGATATCTTCAAGGCCGCCGAATACGATTTCTACAAAATCGACGGCGCGCTGTTTGCGCCGGCTGAAGTTTGGGTCAGCAACATCGACAGCGGCAACACATGGCACGCGGGGGCGCTGAACATGGCCTTGCTGCGGAGCCTGTGGTTGAAGGACGCCTGAAATGACGATTGCCCCAGACCGTTTGCCAACGGCCCGGGGTTGGTCTGGGATGAAACCGAACGATCGCTTGCGCGCAGTCTCGCCGGGGTGTGGAGCCAGGGTGGCGCGGCCGCAGAGGCGGTGGGGTGCCGGCCTGCCCTCAGCCGTGCCGCGCCGCCCTCAATCACAGCGGCACTGGGTGCGCGACAGGCCGCGGGTCGCGCTCAGCGCGCAAGGTGCGCGAGGGTCGGTTGTCGGCCCGTTGTTGCCATTCGCGAACGACTGCTTTGCGGGCGTTGGTGCGGGATCGGGCCGCTGGGGCATGCTGCTGCGCTCATGCCCGGGAACAGAGCCCCGGGCGCTCGCCAAGCACAACCAGTCCACTGGACTGTTTGTGTCCGGGCTCGCTCCCCCGGGCCGGGAGTACCCGACCCTCCTCCTTAACTTCACTCCGCCACTCGCCCACCGTCCACGGCCTGCCACTAGTGTGGCGGTCGACGTCACGGGAACGGCCACAAGTCTCGCCGGAGCGAAGCTGGCTGTGGCGTTGCGTGGAGCGAAGTAAAGGAGGAGGGTCGGGTATTTCCCGGCCCGGGGGACATGAGCGGAACGCAACGCCGCAGTCGGCTTCGCTCCCGCCACAACAGCGAAGTGCCGGTCGCCTACGACATCAAGTGCATCGCCAACACCCGCGCCACATGCAGTGGCTCGCGCGCACCTGCCAGGCCGTCGCTGATCTGGTGGCGGCAGCTGGTGCCGTCGGCCACGACGATGGCATCGGGCGGTGCGGCGCGCAGGGCGGGTAGCAGCGAGAGTTCGGCCATTTGCATCGAGACGTCAAAGTGCTGCACCTCATAGCCAAAGCTGCCGGCCATGCCGCAGCACGAGCTCTCGATCAACTGCGGCTTGCTGCCTGGCAAAAGTGCTAACACTTCAAGTACCGGGCTGATGGCGCCGAAGGCTTTCTGATGGCAATGCCCGTGCACGACGATGGGTCCGGTGGGCGCGCGCAGTGGTAGCGCAAAGCGGCCGGCCTTGTATTCGCGTGCGATGAATTCTTCGAACATCAGCGCTTGCGCGGCGACACGCTGCGCGGCGTCGCCCAGGCCCATCACCAGCATCTCGTCGCGCAGGGTGAAGAGGCAGCTTGGCTCCAGGCCAACGATGGCCACGCCGGCGTCGGCGAACGGCAGGAAGGCGGCGAGCAACTCGGTGGCCTTGAGCTTGGCCTCATCAACCATGCCGGCGGACAAATAGGTGCGACCGCAACACAGGTGCGCGCCGGATTTCTGCGCCACGTGCACCGCGTAGCCCGCGGCTTGCAGTACCTTGACGGCGGCGACGGCGTTTTCAGCCTCGAACGTGCCGTTGAAGGTGTCGACGAACAACACCACGCTCCTTTTGGACCTTAGCGCTTCTTCTCGCGTGGCCAAACCCAAGCCGCCCGCCTGCGGCCAGAAGGTGTCGCTGCGCCAGGCCGGCAGGCTGCGCTTTGCAGACAGGCCCAAAGCTCGCTCCATCTGCCGCGCCAGCCACGGGCTGCGGTTGCGCAGGTTCATGAGGCCGGGAATGCGGCTGGCAAAACGCGCGTAGGTGGGCAGCTGCGCCACCAGGCGGTCTTTGAGCGTGTGGCCGTGTTTGGCTTTGTAGTGATGCAGGAACTCGACCTTCATCTTGGCCATGTCCACGCCAGTCGGGCAGTCGCGCTTGCAGCCTTTGCAGCTTACGCACAGGGCCATCGTGTCGTGCATGGCCCCACTGGTGAAGGCATCGGCGCCGAGCTGGCCCGAAAGTGCCAGGCGCAGCGTGTTGGCGCGCCCGCGCGTGAGGTGCAACTCATCGCGCGTGACGCGGTAGCTGGGGCACATGGTGCCGGCGTCGAACTTGCGGCAGTGGCCGTTGTTGTTGCACATCTCCACGGCCTTGGCCAGGCCCTGCGTGGTGTCGCCGCCCGTGCCAGGCGCGCTGGTGACTTCGGTCACCGGGTCGTTCTGCACGTCCCAGGCCGACCAGTCGAGTGCGGGCTTGAGCGAGATGGTGCGGTAGGGCTTGGGTGCGCTGGCGGGCGCGAAGCGAAAGAGCGCGCCGTCGTCCATGCGCGGCGGGTCAACCATGCGGTTGGGGCTGAACAGGTTTCGCGGGTCCAGCTCTTGTTTGATGGCGCGAAAAGCCTCATCGATCTTCGGCCCGAATTGCCAGCGTATCCATTCACCACGGCACAGGCCGTCGCCATGTTCGCCGCTGTAGGCGCCTTTGAACTTGCGCACCAGCGCGCTGGCCTCTTCTGCGATGGCGCGCATCTTCTGCGCACCCTCGCGCCGCATGTCGAGGATGGGCCGCACGTGCAGCGTGCCCACCGACGCATGCGCGTACCAGGTGCCGCGGCTGCCGTGGCGGGCGAAGACTTCCGTCAGCGCGGCGGTGTACTCGGCCAGGTGTTCAAGCGGCACGGCGCAGTCTTCGATGAAG
>JANMMH010000551.1:0-3008 GCA_031373055.1 Rubrivivax sp.
ATGAAGCAGTGCAAGGCCAACCCCTGGGAAGAGTTCAGCACCACGTGGAAGCGTGGCGACAAGGTCAAGGGCCCCGTCAAGTCGATCACCGACTTCGGTGTCTTCGTCGGCCTGACTGCGGGCATCGACGGCCTGGTGCACCTGTCCGACCTGTCCTGGCACGAGCCGGGCGAGACGGCGGTGCGCAACTACAAAAAGGGCCAGGAAGTCGAAGCCATCGTGTTGGCGATTGACGTCGAGCGCGAGCGCATCTCCTGGGGCATCAAGCAGATGGACACCGACCCCTTCACCAGCTTCACCACCATCAACGACCGCGGTGCGGTGGTCGACGGCAAGGTCAAGTCGGTCGACCCGCGTGGCGCCGAGATCCAGCTCAACGAAGACGTTACCGGCTACCTGCGTGCCAGCGAGATTTCACGTGACCGTGTCGAAGACGCGCGTCTGTTGCTGAAAGAAGGCGACGATGTCTCGGTGATGATCATCAACGTCGACCGCAAGATGCGCTCGATCCAGTTGTCGATCAAAGCCAAGGACAGCGCCGACCAGCAAGAAGCCATGCAGCGCCTGTCGCAAACCAGCGAGCGTGAAAACGCTGGCACCACGAGTCTGGGCGCCTTGCTGCGCGCCAAGCTCGACACGCAAAAAGAGTAAGGCTTGTGCCGCCGCGGGGCTCGCCTTGTGCGAACTTTCCGGCGGTATCAAGGCCCCCTGGTGGCGCCACGCGGCCCACCACCAGGGCCCGCGTGTAGTTCGGTGAAATGCAGATCACGATGACCCGCTCTGACCTCGTCACCCGCCTGGCCGACCGTTTTTCGCAGCTCACGCAGCGCGATACCGAGTTCGCCGTGAAAACCATTCTCGAAGCCATGGCCGACGCGCTGGCACGTGGCCACCGCATCGAGATTCGTGGCTTCGGCAGCTTTTCGATCACGCGCCGCCCGCCGCGCCAAGGCCGCAATCCACGCAGTGGCGCGCAGGTCATGATCCCGGAAAAGTTGGTGCCCCACTTCAAGCCCGGCAAGGCCCTGCGCGAAGAGGTTGACGTGCACGCACCGGCAGCGGCCGAGCCCACGCCCGGCCGATAATCACAGCCGCATGCGCGTGCTGATCTGGCTCGTTCGGGCCTTCATTTTTTTCACCCTGTTCGCCTTCGCGCTGAACAACCAGCAAACCGCCACGGTGCACTGGTTCTTCGGGGTGGGCTGGAACGCGCCGATGGTCATCATCGTGCTCGCCGCCTTCGCTGCGGGCTGTGTCATCGGCGTGCTGGCCATGCTGCCGGGTTGGTGGCGCCAGCGCCGCGCGGCCAAGGCCGCACCGGTGGTGGCTAACGCCACACCTACGGCCACAGCGGTTTTGCGGCCCGCCGCGCCGCCTGCGGGCTTTGGCAGCGAAGCGCCACCGCGCGAGCTGCTCTAGATCCAAGACCGGCCGCGATGGACTTCGACTTTCAGTGGCTGCTGATCGGCCTGCCGGTGGCCTTCGCCCTGGGCTGGCTGGCCTCGCGCTTTGACCACCGCGAGTTCCGCCGCGACAGCCGCGACGCGCCGCGCGCTTACTTCAAGGGCCTGAACCTCTTGCTCAACGAGCAGCAAGACAAGGCCATCGACGCCTTCATCGAGGCCGTGCAAAACGACCCCGACACCACCGAGCTGCACTTCGCGCTCGGGAACCTGTTTCGCCGCCGCGGTGAGTTCGAACGCGCTGTGCGCGTGCACCAACATCTCTTGCAGCGTAGCGACTTGAAGACCGCCGAGCGCGACCGCGCACAGCACGCGCTGGCCCAAGATTTCATGAAGGCCGGCCTCTTCGACCGCGCTGAAGAAGCCTGGCGCGCCTTGCTCGGCACGGCCTTTGACGACGAAGCGCAGGCAGCGCTCTTGTCGCTGTACGAACGCTCTCGCGAATGGGCCAAGGCCGCCGAAGTGGCCGCGCGGCTGGACCGCGCCGGCAAGGGCAGCTTCGCCCCGCGCATCGCCCACCACTGGTGTGAACTCGCTGGCGACGCCGACGCACGTGGCGCGATTGAAGAAGCCGACGCCGCCTTGCGCAAAGCCTTCGAGGCCGCGCCCGACGCGCCACGCCCGCTGGTGCTGGCCGGTGAGCGCCACGCGCGCGCGGGCCGTCACGAGCAGGCCCTGCAAAGCTGGGAGCTGCTGCGTGAACAGCAGCCCGCCGCCTTCATGCTGGTGGCCGGCGCCTATGCCCACAGCGCGCTGGCCTGTGGCCAGGCCGATGCCGCGCGGCAGGCCTTGCTGGCGCAGTACCAGCGCTTCCCGGCGATGGACTTGCTGCTCGCACTGGCTACGCTGCAAGCTGACGACGGCGCAAGTGCCCTGCAGCGGCTGCTTGCGCATCTGCGCCAGCGCCCGAATCTTTCGGTCGCGTCTGACGTGCTCGAACACCCGGTCGCGCGCTGGCCCGAAGGCACGGCGGCCGACCTGCAAGCGGCGGTGGCGCAGGCTGCGCGGCCGATGCAGCGCTACCGCTGCGCGGCCTGCGGCTTCGAGGCCCAGCAATACTTCTGGCAATGCCCGGGCTGCTTGAGCTGGGATAGTTACCCGACACTGCGTATCGAAGAGCAATAGCGCTTGTGAAATAACGCTCAAGAAGCGCGCATGCCGATCGTCGTCGGCTCGCCCTTACGACGTGAAATGGCGCCCCATCAGCGCCACCACATCCGCCAGCTTGGGCACCTGCCCTTTGCCGCCGATGCTGGCCACACCACCGCTGCCGATGATGCCGGCCAGCCCCGGTTCATGGTCGCAGTAAATGCCGATGGTCGGCCGCCCGAGCGCCGCGCCCAGGTGCGAAAAGCCGGTGTCCAGCCCGACGATGCCTTGCGCGCCATGCAGCACCGCCGCCATCTCGCCGACCTTCAAGAAGGGTGGCACGGTGCCACTGCAATCGGCGGCGATGCGCTCTGCCACGCTCTGCTCGTCGTGGCTGCCCCACAGCACCACCGGCGTCATGCCCAGGCCGCGCATCTTGCGGCCCACCGCCACCCA
>JANMMH010000559.1:0-6894 GCA_031373055.1 Rubrivivax sp.
GCTTCGAGCAGGTCTTCCACCGCCGGCAGCTCTTGCATCATGCGCGAGAGGTCGACGCCGCTTTCCACTTCGCCGATCACGGCCGCGGCGCTGGACTCGCCGCCGGCGTAGGCCACGGCGATGCGCTGCGCCAGCGTGGCGGCGGCTTCATGCTCGAAGCGGCTAACGTCGAACATGCGCGTGACCTCGGACAGCGCCGCAGCGGCACCCGTCTCACTCGCCCACAGCACGAGCTGCTCGCCGTCGTCTTCCAGCAGCAGCGTGTGGGCCTTGGCGAAGGCGTAGGGCAGGGGGTGACGCATGGCCATGGCGCGTGGCGCGCTCAGGGCGCTTTTTTCTCGGTGGGGGCGCGCATGGGCGGCAGCACGGGCGAGTCGGCCAGCGGCACCACCACGCTGGGCTCGGGCTGGGCGTCGCGCTGCTGGCTGCGGATGATGTCGTAGCGGTCGAGTGTCAGCTTGTCGGTGGCCACACCGTCGCGCAGCACCACCGGGCGCAGGAAGACCATCAAATTGGTGCGCGTCTTGGTGCGGTTTTCGCTGCGAAAGAGCGCACCGATGCCGGGCAGGTCGCCCAGCAAGGGCACCTTCGAGCGGTTGTCGGTGAAGCGGTCTTCGATCAGGCCACCCAGCACGATGATGCCGCCGTCGTCGACGATGACGTTGGTCTCGATCAGCCGCTTGTTGGTCGAGGGGCCGGCGTTGGTGGTGCCGGGTGCCACCTTGTCGGCCACGCTCGACGATTCCTGATAAATCTGCATGCGTATCGTGCCGCCTTCACCCACCTGCGGCTTGATGCGCAGCGTGATGCCGACGTCTTTGCGCTCAATCGTTTGAAAGGGGTTGCTGGTACTGCCACCCGTCTGCGTGAACTGCCCGGTGATGAAGGGCACGTTGGAGCCGACGACGATCTTGGCTTCTTCGTTGTCGACCGTGATGAGGTTGGGCGTGCTGATGATGTTGGTGCTGGTCTGGCTCTGCAAGAGCCGCGCAATCGAGGCCAGCGCGTAGGTGCCGCCGAAGTTGCGGATGAGGCCGATGTTCAGGCCTTCGCCGAGATTGATGGAGCCCGTGGCCGCACCGGTTTGCAGGCTGATGATGTTGCCGCTGGCGCCGAAGTTGGTGCCGGCGGCGATGATGTTCTTGTCACCTTTGCTGCCCGCTATGCCTTGCCACTGGAAGCCGAAGTCGGCCGCGTTTTCGCCGCTCACCTCGACGATCATCGACTCGATGTAGACCTGCGCGCGCCGCGTATCCAGCTGCTCGATCATCGCCCGCACCTGCCGGTACAAGGGCTCGGGCGCGGTGATGATGAGCGAGTTGGTGGCCGGGTCGGCCTGGATGAAGCCGCCGGTGGACGGCTGCGCCGAGCCGCTGATGGGCGCCGTGGCCGCCGCGCTCGCGCCACCCAAATTGCCGGTGATGTTGGCTTGCGCTGTCTGCAACGGGTTCGTGGGCGGGGTGCCGCCGCCCGCACCGCTGCTGCTGCCACCACTGCCCGAACCCACGGCCGCAAAGGCCGCACGCACGACGGTGGCCAGTCGCACGGCGTCGGCATTCTTCAAATGCACGACCCACATGCCGCCACCCGGGCCGATGCCGGCGGTGGGGCGGTCAAGCTTGCTGATGGTGGCGCGCAAGACGGCCAGCCGCGCGGCGTTGGGCGCGCGCACGATGAGCGAGTTGCTGCGTGGGTCGGCCAGCACGGTGGTGCCGCCACCGCCACCCGGCACACCAGGCAGCATGACCTGGCCACCGCCATCGGCCAGGCGCTGCACCAGGGTCACGATGTCGCTCGCGACGGCGTGCTGCAGCGGTATGACCTCGATGTCGGTGGCCGCCGGGCTGTCCAGCGCGGCGATGATCTTGCCCAGGCGCAGCAGGTTCTCGGCGTAGTCGGTGATGACCAGCGTGTTGGTGCTGGGGCTGGCGTTGATGGTGTTGTTGGCGGTGATCAGGGGCCGCAGCACGGCCACCAGGTTGTTGGCGTTTTCATAGCGCAGGTTGAAGACCTGGGTGATGACCTGGTCGCCGCGCACCACGACCTCGCCGATCGACACCGTGCCGGCTTGCAGCTTGGCGTCGGCCTCGGGCACGACCTTCAAGAGGCCACCACTTTCCACCACCGAAAAGCCCAGGCCGCGCAGCGCCGAGAGGTAACTTTGGTAGGCCTCGCGCGTGCTTTGCGGCTGCTCGCTGTAGAGCGTGATGGTGCCGCGCACACGCGGGTCGACGCTGATCTGGCGCTCGATCATGGCGGCGATGGCGCGTGTCACGGCTTCGATGTCGGCGTTGACGAAGTTCATCGTCACGTTGCCGCGCGCACCGCGCGCGGGGGCCTTGGCTTCAGAGGCCGGCGCTTGCGCTAACGCCGAAGTGACGGTGAGGCTGACGCTGACGGAAAGCATCGCCGCAAGACAAGCGCGCACAAGCGGCAGCAAAGAAGTGTTCGAAGCGGGTTTCATGCTCATCCGATGGTGAGGACCGACAGCGCGCCTTGGCGGCGGCCGATCACGTTCAACAGGTTGTTCAAGGCGCTCTCGGCCCCTGGCTCGGCGCGTGCTTCGCCGCGAAAACGCAAGGCCGCGCCCGACGCGCCGCCCCATTGGCCTTGGCCGCTGAGCAGCAGCGGGCCTTGCAGCGTGGCCAGGTTCAAGGCCGCACTGCCACCGGCCTCGCGCTGCCCGTCGATGCTGAGCTTGTAGCTGCCCAGCGGGTCTTGCGTGGACAGCCGTGACGAGGCGGCGTCCAGCAGAAGTTCGGCGCGGCCCGTAAAGGCGATCCGGCCCTGCGCGCTTTCCAGCGTGAGCCCCTGGCTTTGCAAGCGCAGCACGCCGCCGAGTTGCAGCGTGTTCCAGGGCGCGCCCAGGCCTGCGAGCCAGGCCGCAGGCCAGGTGGCGGTGGCGCCCGTGGTGGGCGCCAGGCGCAGCGTCATGCGGCCCAGGCCGGGCTCGGCGCTGAGGCGAAATTCTTCGTGCAAGCAACAGGGCTGGGTGGCGTGCAACTCAAGGCTGCGGCCGCGCCACGACAGCGTCCACGACAGGCGGCCAGGCAAGGCCATGGCGCTGCGGCTGTCGGCCCCGGCACTGAGCACGAGCACGCCGCTGCCGCGCCACACCGTGCCGCGTGCGTCGGCGAGTTGCAAGCGTTCACCGCTCTGGCTGGCCAGTGCTGTGGCCAACCAGGCCGCCGGCGCGAAGCACACTGCCGCCACCAAGGCGCCGAGTGCGCCACCGGCGGTAGCCCAGCGCCATGCAGCGCTCAAGGCGTGCCCCCGGTGGCCAGCACGATGCTGCCGCTGAAGCCCGTGGGCCCGCGCGTGAGGTTGGCTTCCAGCGGCTTGGCGCGCGCGCTGCTGCGGGCTTCCTGCAACCACTCGCGTAGTGCGTTAGCACCTACGCCATTGAGCGTGAGCACGGCGCGTTCGCCTTGCACTTGCAACCTCGCCTTGTCGCCCAGGCGATCGCTGGCGGCCTTCAGCGCGACGCTGGCTTGCGCGGCGCTGATGGCCGGTGTGGCACGCAGCTCGCGCGCTTCGCCGGCCAGCTTCTGCATCGTCAAGGTTTGTGCATCAAGCGTGGCGATGGCAACTGGCGCCGCACGCAGGTTCTTCAGCGCGGGCTGCACCGCGATCAACCACAGCGCGAGCAGGACCACGGCCGCCACGGCGGCACGCACGAGCCTGCGCTCGCGCGGCGCCAACGCGCTGGCGTAGTCGCGCAGGGCACGCAGCATGCTGCTGGCTTCCGCGCTCATCCTGGGCCACCGCTTGCGCGCGAGACGACGACGCGGCCTTCCAGCCACTGCGCCTGCAAGCCTAGTGCACGAAGCCGTTCCTGCATCGCGCTGGCATGTGCCGCCGTCAGCCCCGGCCCCGCAAGCGTCAAGCGGCCGGACTCGAAGCGCAGCGTTTGCAGCGGCGCCACGCCCTCGGGCCAGGCTTGCGCGGCGGCTGCGAGCAGGGTTTCCATGTCGCCGTCGCCAGCGCGGCCTGCGGCGGCGCGCAGGGCTTCGGTTTCACGCTGCATTTGCAGCGGTGCGTCGAGCACGGTGCGTACCTGCGGGTGGGTGCTGCGCAGCAAGCCGTCGAGCGCTTCGCGTTTTTGCGTCAGGCTGCGTTGCTGCTGCCAGGCGTGGGCATTGAGGCCGATGAGCTGCAGGGCCACCAAGCCCGCCAGACCCCAGCGCACGGCTCGCCATTCGCGAGAGAAGAAGCGCCGCGCCGCTTCGCGCAGCATGCGCGTGCCGCGGTGGCGTGCCACGAGGTCGAACTGGCGCAGGTTCCAGCTTGAGCTCGTGCGCGACAGCGCGTGTTGCGCCTCACTCACCACGCGCACCGGCGCACCCAGCCAGCGTTCGGCGGCGGCCGCAGCGGCGGGGGTGGCGCTCCAGGTGGCGGCGGCTTGGGCGGCGTCTCGCGTGAGTTCGCGCGTGATGAAGGCACGCGCCAGGCTGCCCTGCAATCCCAAGGTGCTAACACCGCCCGTGTGGGTCAGCGTGAGCGTGGGCAGCTCGTCTTCTGCGGCATGCGCGGGCAATGCAAAGTGGCCGTGCGCGGCGGCGCTGGGTGCGGACGCGGGCTCGGCCGCTGGCAACACGCGGTCGATCGAGAGGCCACCGCTTTCGAGCTCCAGGAGCACGGCGCCGAGCCAGGCTTGCTGCGTGGTGGCGACCCACTGCGTGTCGCCGCTTGTGCCAGGTGGTGGCAGCGCAAAGTGCACGCCCTCGGTATCTTCAAGCAAGGCTTCTTCAAGCGCGCCAGCCAGCGCGGCTTTCATGCGCGCCGCACCCGTGCGCGGCAGGCTGATGCGGTGCCAGCTCAGCTCGCTGGTCGCCAGCAGCGCCACCACGGCGTCGGCGCGCGGCAGCATGGCCACAGCGCTTCGGCCACTGTGCGTGGCCGTCTTGCCGTCCTGGCTGAACACGTAGTCCCACTCCGCAGGCAACTGCATGGCCTGGCCGGCGGCAGCATCGACGGCGGCGTCGCGTGCACCCAGGCGCGGGCGCGGTGGAATCTCGATCAGCAGCAAGGACATCGTGGCAAGGCGTCGGTGGGCAAAGGCGGTGGCGTGATGTTGCGGATGCGAGTGTTGCGTGCTTGCGCGCTGTCGGTTTCAAACTCGGCGGCGCAGCCTATTGTCAATGCTGCACGTTGCCACTTTGCGACGGCCATCAGCCGCCACCGCCCAGCGCCAGCGGGCGGCGTTCGCGGCGCAGCACGGTCACCTCGCCGCTGGCGGCGCGCTGCAGCAAAGCGGTGTCGCTGAGCGCGCGGTCTTCATAGCGCACGGTGGCGGTAACTTCGAAGAAGCTCGACTTCACGGCCACACGTTGGCCGTCGAGTTGCGCCTTGAGTTCGTCGGTGCTGAGCAGCGCCTTGACCTGCGGTATGTCCGCAAAACGGTTCGTGCGATTGCGCACCAGGCGCGCGGCGGTGGCCAGGTCCAGGCCGTCAATGACCGCGTAAATCACCTCGGCCTGCGCCGTGTTCAGGTTGATCGGCGTGGGCTCGGGCAAGAGCGTGACGAAGCCCGACAGGCGCGCCAGCGTGGCGGCGTCCAGCCCCAGCCAAGGCAGCTGATCGATGCGCCCTGGCGCCAGCGCGGTGGTGGCCGCGACCTCGCCGGCACCCTCGGCCCACGCGGCGCGCAAGCCCGCCGCCAGCGTCTCGGCCGTGCCATTCAGGCCGATGGCGTCACACAGGCGTTGCAGCGTGATGAGTTCGATGTCTTTCGTCGGTGGCGTGGTCTTGGCCACCACGGCGGCGAGGTTGCGCAGGTTGTAGCGCGATTGCGCGTCGCCCACGCGGCCCGAGATGAAGGCTTCGAGCGACGCGTCGGCGCTGTTGTCGCGGTCGGCGGCGAGCAGGGCCGAGAGCCGCGTCTCGGCCAGTTCGCTATCCCAGGCTTGATCGTGGCGCGGGTCGGCGTTGCCGTAGCGGCGCACGACTTCGCGTGCAAAGTCGATGCCCGACTGCAGCATCCAGCCGGCCTGCGAACGCGCGCGTTCCGCGGCCTCGATCTGGATCGCCCGCGACTGCTGCCAGACCATGCCGGCGGCCACGGTACTGATGAGTGTTAGCACGATCATGGCCAGCAAGAGTGCCGCGCCGAGCTGACGTGGTTTGGAAGATCGACTCATGACTGCGGCACCAGCGCGAGCTCGCGCTTGAGCGTCTGGCCTTTGATGCTGATGACCAGCTGCACGCCTTCGGGCAGGCGCTCGCGCGCTGGCGAGGCAGCAGCACCCGAAGCCGCACCCGACGCCGCCGACGCGACAGGCGCCGGGGCCGCCGCCACCAGCTCGCCGCTGGACTGCGCGTTGCTCAGCCGGCCATCGCGATAGAAAAAAACCTGCCAACTCTCCACGCCGTCAAGCAGCTGCAACTGCTCGCTCTCGCGCCCCTGCAACTGCTGCGCGCGCAGCCAATGCTCTTGCAGATCACTTGCACGCGTCACCACCGGGCTGGCCCAGCGCTGCCAGCGGCCCTCAAACACCGTCCACGCGACCATCTGCACGCCGCCTGCGGCATTGCGCGCCAGGCGCAAGGTGTTGCCGTCAAAGGCGATGGGCGGCACGCTGCGGTTGTCGTAGAGCGCGCTCAAGTCTTGCTCCCACTGCGTGATGACGGTGGCCAGCAGCGTGGTCGCGGCCAGGCTGCTTTGTGTGCTCTCACGCGAGCGCAGCATGCCGTCGACACCACGCCAGGCCAGCGCCGACATCACGGCCATCACGACGAGTGTGACCAGCACTTCCACCAGCGTGAAGCCCATCGGGCGTTTGGCGCGCGACCTCATCGCCGCGACGCCAAGGTGGTCAGCGTCAGCAGCGGCACACCAGCGTCGTTGCGAATGCTGGCGTGCACCTGGCGGAAGTCGGGGTTGAAGCCGGCCGG
>JANMMH010000644.1:0-2081 GCA_031373055.1 Rubrivivax sp.
CGCTGCGCCGGCCCAGACGCCGCGCGTAGCAGCGCAAGCAGCTCGGCCACGCTCGGCAGTTCAGAGGATTTCGAAGGCGCGGCCATCAGGCAAGCGGTAGCGATGGAAGTCACGCACATCGATGGTCAGCACCACGCGCACACCCGTCTCACCAGCCACCCACAAGAGCGAGGCGTCGGCCAGGTCCATGTCGGTGCGCGGTGACTCGGTGTAGCGCTGCATCAGTGGCAGCATGGCCACCAGATGCATTGAGTCGAACGGGAAGACCATGGCGCCACCCTCGGCGACCCACAGCAGCATGGCCCAGCGCCTGGGCGCCGAGAGAAAGTGCGCCGCCTCGGTGATGCACGGCCAGGTGGTGTGCAAGCGCAAAGGCGTGCGGCGTGCGCCCAGCAGCGCGTGGTAGTGCGCATGCGCGGGCGAGGCGGGGTCGAACAAGGCCACCATCGGCCCGGCGTCGAGCAAGGCAGTGATCAAGGCTTGGCTCGCTTCCTCGGCGCGACTTTGGCCACGGCCCGCACTTTGGGCGCCTCGAGCTGCCATGTCTGGCCAAGCTTTCGTGCTTCCTGATAGGCCAGCCAGTCGACCATGGCCGCGTCTTGCTTGGCGCGCAGTTTGTCTTGCAGCGTAGCGCCCTGGTAGGGCACACGCGGCGCGTCCATGGCCAGCACGGCGGCATTGCCGGCAAGCAAACCGAATTGATCTTGCACCTTCAAGAGCAGTTGGTAGGGGTCTTTGCGGCCAAGCGCGCGCTCCACCGCGTCGACGATGAATTGCGACTTGGTGATGCCTTGGCGCTTGGCGGCGCTGTCGAGCTCTTGTTCAAGGGCGGGGTCCATGCGGACAGAAACGGCCATGACGCGCTCCCGTTTGTAATGCTGTATTACTGTATCACTTTGTGGGGCCGAGCGCGGCGCGAATCTGCTCCAACACGTCCTTGGCGCTCACCGGGATCGGCGTGCCGGGGCCGTAGATACCTTTGACGCCAGCGTCATAAAGAAAGCTGTAGTCCTGCTGCGGAATCACACCACCGACGAAGACGATGATGTCGCCGCCACCTTGGCGCTTGAGCTCGTCGATGATGCCGGGCACCAGCGTCTTGTGGCCGGCGGCCAGGGTGCTGACACCCACGGCATGCACGTCGTTTTCGATCGCCTGGCGCGCGCACTCGGCCGGCGTTTGAAAGAGTGGGCCGATGTCGACATCAAAGCCGAGATCGGCAAAGGCCGTGGCCACCACCTTGGCGCCACGGTCGTGGCCGTCTTGGCCGAGCTTGGCGATCATCACGCGCGGGCGGCGGCCCTCTTGCCGCGCAAAGTCGGCGATCTCGGCCTTGAGTTTTTCCCAGCCTTCGGCCGAGTCATAGGCTGCCGCGTACACGCCGGTCACCTTCTGGATGTCGGCGCGATGGCGGCCGAAGACTTGTTCGAGTGCATCGCTGACTTCTCCTACGGTGGCGCGTGCGCGCATGGCGTCGACGCTCAAAGCCAGCAGGTTGCCTTGGCCGCTGGCGGCGGCTGCCGTCAAGGCTTCGAGCGCCGCGCGAACGCGCGCCGCGTCACGTGTGGCGCGGACATTCGCCAGCCGCGCCACCTGCCCTTCACGCACCTTGACGTTGTCGACATCACGTACCTCCACTTCGTCGTTAGCCACCGAGCGGTATTTGTTGACGCCGACGATGACATCACGCCCGGCGTCGATGCGCGCCTGCTTTTCCGCGGCACTGGCTTCGATCTTCAGCTTGGCCCAGCCCGAGCCCACAGCGCGTGTCATGCCGCCCTGGGCTTGCACCTCTTCGATGATGGCCCAGGCGGCGTCGGCCATTTGCTGCGTCAGCGTCTCCATCATGTAGCTGCCGGCCCAGGGATCGACCACGCTGGTGATGTGGGTCTCTTCCTGCAGGATCAACTGCGTATTGCGTGCGATGCGTGCGCTGAATTCGGTCGGCAGCGCCATGGCTTCGTCGAATGAATTGGTGTGCAGGCTTTGGGTGCCACCGAACACGGCGGCCATGGCTTCCACCGTCGTGCGCACGATGTTGTTGTAGGGGTCTTGCTCGGTCAGGCTCCAGCCCGAGGTCT
>JANMMH010000663.1:0-2611 GCA_031373055.1 Rubrivivax sp.
TCGGCCATGAAGCCTTGCACCTGGCTGTAGGGGAACGCGTAGTCCTCGGCAATGATCATCGTGCGCTTGTAGCCCTTGTCCATGGCTGCCTTGCCCAGACCCACCATCCACTGGGCGCCTTCGGTGTTGAAGCGGAAGAAGTTGGCGCTGGTATTGACCAGCGTGGTGGCCTGCGCGCCCGAGCCACCGTTGATGAAGGTGGTTTGCGTTTGCGTCTTGGAGTAGTCCTTCACCGCCACGCCCTCGCCGCCCGAGAGTGGGCCGACCAGGATGTCGACCTTGTCTTGCTCGACGAGCTTGCGCGCGGCGTTCACCGCCACGTCGGGCGTGGCGTTCGACGACGCCTTGATGATTTCGATCTTGCGCCCAGCCACGACACCGCCACGCTGAGCGACGGCCAACTCGGCGCCGCGCATGCCGTCGGCACCGCCGGCCGCGAAGGGGCCCTCCAACGTTGCCAAGAGGCCAATCTTCACCGGCTGGCCCTGGGCCAGCGCAGCGCCGCACACGGCCAAAGCCGCAGCGCCGCCTAACATCGAACGTACGAACACACGTTTAGTCAATTTCACGCTTGTCTCCTAGGGGTGGGGTTGTGTTGCGAGGGGGAAGAAAGGGACTGCACAGGTGTGAAGCGCGAGCGAAGCTTCGCCCACAAGCCCAGCAGTCCGTCGGGGGAAAACAGCACGATGGCCAGGAACACGAGGCCAATGACGAGGTTGAAGCGTTCGCGGTCGATGAGGTCGATGGCAAACGTCTGCAACAGGACGAACACGATGGCGCCTATGAAAGGGCCGATGGGGTGTTTCATGCCGCCGAGCACGGCAATCACCAGCACGTTGATGAGCCAGCCGGTGCTGACCGAATTGGGCGTGATCAAACCGTTGTACCAAATCAGCAGCACGCCACCCACTGCGGCGAGCATGCCGGCCACGGTGTAAGCCGCCACGCGGTGCGCCACGACATTGAAGCCTAATGCGGCCATGCGCCGGGGGTTGTCGCGCACGCCTTGCATGGCCACGCCAAAGGGCGCCCGCACCAACCACTTGACGAAGAAGTAGGCCATCAGCGCGCAGGCCAGGGCGAGGAAGTAGAAGGGAGTGGGCGAGCGCCAGTCGATGTCGAACACCGTGGGCGGGTAGACCTTCTGGAAGCCCTGGAAACCGTTGAAGACGGTGTAGTTCTGCAGCGCCAGGAAGTAGAAGGCCACGCCGATGGCCAACGTGATCATGATGGTGTAGATGCCCTCGGTGCGCACCGAGAGCCAGCCGATGAGCACGGCGCAGGCGGTGGCGATCGTCAACGCAAACGGCACCGCCACCCACCACGGCCAGCCCAGACTGAGCGCCGTGCCACTTTGGCCGAGGATGGCCACGCCGTAGCCGGCGATGCCCGCCACGGTCATCTGCGCCAGCGAGACCATGCCGCCGTAGCCGCCCAGGAAGGTGAGCGAGAGTGCAATCAAGCCGAGCGTTAGCGCCTGGCCGGCGATCTGGAAGGTGATGAAGGGTGTGGCGACGAAGGGGAAGACGGCGAGCAGGATGGCGACAAAGACATGGCGTGCGCCGAGGTGGCGCCAGAGGACCTTCAGCCAACGTGGGGCGTCACTATCTTTGTAGAGATCGGCGTAGGGGTCGGGCGTGATGTCGGGTGCGGCCGCAGCGTCGGCGCGCGGACGCACGGCGGCCATCGCACCGCTGCGGGTGTTCATGGCACGGCGCCAGTACGCTGCGCTCACGCCGGCCTGCCCATGATCCCGCGCGGCCTGAAGGCCAGCACGCCGATGAGGATGACGAAGGTGAAGACCACCGAATACGTCGGCGCATACGCGAGCCCATAGGTCTCGGCCAGCCCGAGGATCACCGCGCCGATGGCGGCACCGACCACGCTGCCCATGCCGCCCACGATGACGACGATCAGCGAGGCGAGCAAGAGGCGCGTGTCTTCACCCGGCACCATCGACAACTCCACCGCGCCGATGACGCCACCCAAGCCCGCCAGCCCCGCGCCGAGCATGAAGGTGAAGGCAAACACCAGGTTCACGTTGACGCCGGCGGCCCCGAGCATTTGGCGGTCGTCCACGCCGGCGCGGATCATGGTCCCGACTTTCGTGCGGTTGAGCAGCCACCACAGAAAGACGCCAATGACGATGCCGAACGCCAGCAGACTCAAGCGATAGGCCGAGAACGCGCGGATGACGGGGATGTCGCGGATGGGCCCTTGCAGCAACGAGGGCGCTTCCATCTGGTGCACCTGGCCGGTGAAGATCCACAAGAGCACGTCGGCGATGACGATGGAGAGGCCGATGGTGACCATCGTCTGGCGCAGGTCTTCGCCTTGCATGTGGCGCAGGATCAAGAGCTGGATCAAGAGCCCGAGCACGGCCGCGGCCAGAAAGCCCGCGGCCATGGCCAACACCCACCAGCCCGTGTGCTGCGCCACCACGTAGCCGACATAGCCGCCCAGCAGGTAGAGCGAGCCATGCGCCAGGTTGACGTTGCGCATCAAGCCAAAGACGAGCGTGAAGCCACTGGCGACGATGAAGTACAGCGAGGCCAGCGTCAGACTGTTGAGCAGGGTCAGCAGGTACAGGCGCGTGTTGTCGACCAGCGCC
>JANMMH010000670.1:0-18389 GCA_031373055.1 Rubrivivax sp.
CTTCAACGAGGTGTAGAGCACACGCGCCCCGATCGGTTTGGTCCGGTTCCAGGAGCCGTGCTGGGCCGAGAAGAAGCCGCCCTGGTACTTGGCCGGGAACGACTTGCCGTTGTAGAAGCTCATGCCCAAATCGGCCGCATGCGCCACTGTGTAGACCTGCGGGTCGATGATGTTGGCCGGCAGCGGGTCTTTGTCGTAGCCGTGGTCGGTCATGCGCGTGCGACCCTGCTTCCACGGGTAGCCGAAGAACTGGCCCTTGGCGGTGATGCGGTTGATCTCACCATTTGGGATGTCGTCGCCCATGCCGTCGGTCTGGTTGTCGGTGAACCACAACGTGCCGTCTTTGGGGTTGAAGTCATGCCCCACCGAGTTGCGGATGCCCGTGGCGTAGACCTCGCGCTTGGCGCCGCTGAAGGCGTCCATGCGCACCATGCCGCCGATGCCGACCTTGTTGTAGAGGTCGATCTTGTCGCGCGGCTGGACGTTGAAAGGCTGGCCCAGCGACACATACAGCATGCCGTCCGGCCCGACCTTGCACACGCGCGCGCCGTGGTTGTACGACTCCTCTTCCACGGGGATCAGCCCGCCTTGGGGCACGACCTCGATCACCGCCACGTCCGGGCCTTCGTAGAAGAACTCGGCGGCGGGGAAGTTCAGGATGCGGTTGTGCTCGGCCACGATCAAGAAGCCGTCTTTGGTCCAGCACACGCCGTTGGGGTTGGTGAACTTCAGGCTCGGCGCAAAGGACTTGACCTCGGTCGCCGCATCGCCGCTGTTGCGGTTCGTCACGGCCCACACGGTGGTTTTGCGTGTGCCTACAAATAGCATGTTCGTGCTGGGGGCGACGGCCATGTGGCGCGCGTCGGGCACGATGGCATAGAGCTCGATCTTGAAGCCTGCCGGGAGCTTGACGCGCTTGAGGTTTTCCTTGATGGCGTTGGCGTTCGCGCCGGTCTGCGGCACCACAGGAATGTTCAGGTCGGTGGTGGCGACCTTCATCTGCTTGAGCTTTTCGATGTTCTGCTGCGCCGCAGCGGGCGCGGCCACGGCAGCGGTCATCAGCATCGCTGCGGCTATGCGGGTCAGTGGCGGGAATGAAACGGGCATCGTCAGTCTCCTGGCTTTGGTTGAATGCCACCGCGTGGGAAATCCTTGCGGCGTGCCTTGGCTTGTTGCAAGGCGCATACCAATGAGGGTGGACCCTTGGTTGCAAACTTATGCGCGGGGCGTGGGGGCTTTGTGGCAACTGCGTTGGCTGTACAGCCATGGCACATGTGCAGCACGGAGTGTGCAGAAACTGTGCAGTTGCGTTGCCCTGTCGGCGCTGATAGCTTCCTCGTGACACCGCGGCCAGGCTGAGTTCATAACAAGATTTCGCTAGGAGACGACACCATGAAGGTTTATGAGGAGATGTCGCTATCCCACGCCAGCGCAGTGCGCGCGCGCGGCAATGCGCTGCCGCCAGACGGCCTGCCCGCAGCGGCGGTGCTGGACAGTTGGGTGCGCTGCATGGACCGCGGGCTGGATGCTGCCGCGCCGCTTGCGGTGCAGGTCGTGCCGCACGGCGACCTCACGTGCCGGCGCGAGCACAGCGAGTTCGTGCGCCGCCTCGCGCGTGCCGAGCTCGAAACGCTGTCGCAGCAAATCGCCGGCTCGAACTTTCTGCTGGCCTTTGCTGACCATGACGGCGTCATCCTCGACCTCTACGCCGACAACCGCTTTTCGATGAGTGGCAGCGACGCCGGCATCGTTGCCGGCAGTCTTTGGAGCGAGCAGCTTTGTGGCACCAACGGTTTGGGCACGGCGTTGGCGGCCGGGCAGTCGGTTGCCGTCACCGGCATGGAGCATTACTTCTACCGCCTGGGCCAGATCTCGTGCACGGCCACACCCGTGCGCGATGCCGACGGTGCCATCGTCGGCGTGCTCGACGCCTCCTCGTATTTCGAGTCACGCCAGCGCCATACCCAGGCCTTGGTGCAGATGGCCGTGGCGCACATCGAAAACGGCGTGCTCGTGCATCAGATGCGCCAGCAGCTGGTGCTGGCCATCCACCCCCGCGCCGAGTACCTGAACACCTTGTCGGCAGGGCTGCTTGCGTTTGATGAAGCCGGCCAGTTGCAAGCCGCCAACGCGCGCGCGACCAGCCTGCTGGCTGGGCTGGACACCACGCGCGGCTGCCACTTCGAAGCACTCTTTGGTGAGCCCTTCGAGCATGTGCTGGCGCGGCTGCACGTCGGCAGCGACGCGCGCTTGCGCGACGCGCTGGGCAGCGCCCTGGTGGCCAGTGTGGTGAGCCGCCCGCCACAGCGCCGGGTGGTGGCACCACGCAGCGCTGCCCGGCCGCCTTTGGCTCCAGCGCCGCGCGTGGCCGAGGGCGCCATCAGCGCCGACTTTGTCGCCACCGATGCCGCCGTGGCCCAGGCCTGCCGCATGGCGCAGGCCGCCGTGCGCATGGGGGCACCCATCCTGCTTTACGGCGAGACCGGCACGGGTAAGGAGCTGATGGCGCGGCACGCCCATGCCGCGAGTGGACGACGCGGCGAGTTCGTCGCCGTGAACTGTGCGGCCATCCCCGATGAACTCTTCGAGGCCGAGCTCTTTGGCCACGTTGGCGGTGCCTTCACCGGTGCGCGGCGCGACGGCAGCACAGGGCTCATCGCAGCGGCCGACGACGGCACGCTGCTGCTGGACGAAGTGGGCGAGCTGCCCTTGGCCATGCAAGCGGCATTGCTGCGTTTTCTCGACGATCAACAGGTGCGCGCCGTCGGTGCCACGCACTTACGCCGCGTCAACGTGCAGCTGCTGGCGGCGAGCAACGTTGACCTGGCCACCGCCGTGGCCGCCAAGCGCTTCCGCGAAGACCTGCTGTACCGCCTGGACGTCGTCAAGCTGCGCCTGCCACCCCTGCGTGAGCGCAGTGACTTTGCCCAGGCCGCACGCACGGTGCTGGCACAAGTGGACGTGAGCGCACAGATCAGCGACGGCGCGCTCTCGCGCCTGGCGCAGCAGCCCTGGCCGGGCAACTTTCGCGAGCTGCGTTCGGTGCTCACACGCATGGTGCTGGCGCAGGCTCGCGTTGATGGGCCGGTGCAACTGGACGAAGGCGCCATCGACGCGCAGTTGGCCCCGCTCGCCGTTGCAGCCTGCGGCTCAGCGCTGCAGCACGGCGCCACCGAACAGGTGCTGCGCGCGTTTGAAGCCAGCGGGCGCAGCGTCAGCGGTACGGCGCGGCGCCTGGGCGTCTCGCGCACCACCGTCTACCGCCACTTGCGTGAGGGCGCACCGCAGGCGCAGGGCGGCAACTGAGCGTGGCGACGTGGCGTTAGCGATCGCCGCGCGGCCTAGAAACCCAAGCTCGCCAACAAGTCGTCAACTTCACCCTGGTTGGCCACTGTGTCGGTGCGACCGGTGTGGTCGACGACGGGCCCGCTGAGGGTCTGGCTGGTCATCGCCTGCTGCACCTTGTAGGCCTGCTCGGGCGGCACCACGGACACCAAGAGCTTGACCAGCGAGTCTTCAAGGTCATTGGCCAGGGCCACCACCTTGGCGACCACCTGGCCTGTGAGGTCGTGGAAGTCCTGCGCCAGCATGATGTCGGTGAGATGCGCGTCGATGCGCGCTGTCGCACCTTCGACGTCGCCCACGAAGTTCATCACCGCACCACTGGCCAGCGCCTTCACGGGGTCGACGGTCAGTCGTTCGGCCAGCTCGCGTGTATGCGCGGCAATGCTGGCTTGCTCTAGCTTGGCCTGGTCGACCGAATTCAGCACCTTCTCGGCGGCCGCAGCGGTCTTTGTGGCGATGTAGTTCAAGCGGCTGCGCGCGTCGGGTAAACCGTCGGTGGCCGATTGCAGTTTGGGCATCACGCCCAGTTGCTCCAGCGTGTCGTGCAACTGGCGCGTCAAGGTACCGAGTTGCAGGAAGACTTCGGTGGTGCTTGCGGCGCCGGCCGGGGCCAGCGTGTCGGGGGAAACCATCTTCATGTTCTTGTCCCTTGCGTCAGACCGTGGCGGCCAGTTTTTGCATCACCTTGTGCACCTTCTCTTCGAGCGTGGCCTTGGTGAAGGGCTTGACGATGTAGCCCGACGCGCCGGTCTGCGCGGCCAGCACGATGTCTTCCTTGCGGGCTTCGGCGGTGACCATCAGCACGGGCAGGTGCTTCAGGCTGTCGTCGGCCTTGACGGCTTTGAGCAGATCAAAGCCGTTCATGTTGGGCATGTTGATGTCGGTGACGACAAAGTCGTACTTGCTCTGTCGGAGCATGTTCAAGGCCACGACGCCGTCTTCAGCCTCATCAGCGTTGTTGCAACCCATCTCCTTGAGCAGGCCGCGGATGATGCGTCGCATCGTCGAGAAGTCATCGACGATCAGGAACTTCATGTCGGTTTGAATGGTCATGTCTTGGCCTCGGTCTGCCGCTGAGGTGGTGGGGTGGGTGTGCGTGGTCTATCGGCCAGGCGCGGAGGGGCTTGAGATCAACGTGGGCGTGGGTGCGTCTTGCGCCTCGGCGCTCGCGCCCTCAATCCGCGTGCGGAAGACGCGGTCTTCGGCCTCGCGGTTCATCACGATGATGCTGATGCGCCGGTTCGTCGGCGCCAGCGGGTCGCCTTTGTCGAAAGGCGTGCTGGCCGCCAGGCCCTGCACGCGCAACACACGGTCTTCGGGCAAGCCCCCGGCAATAAGCTCGCGGCGCGAAGCGTTGGCGCGGTCGGCTGAAAGCTCCCAATTGCTGTAGCCGCGCTGGCCGCCGGGGAACGGCGTCGAATCGGTATGGCCTTCTAACGTCAATCGGTTGGGCACATCCCCCAGCACCACACCGATCTCGCGCAAGAGCTCGCGCATGCCGGGTTTCACGGCCGCCGAGCCGCTGTCAAACATCGGCCGCTTGTCTTCGTCGACGATCTGGATGCGCAGCCCGTCGCGCGTCATCTCGAGCTTGAGCTGAGACATCATGCCGGCGAGTTTTTCGCTCGCCGCGATTTTCTCTTCGACCTTGCGCATCAGGTCTTCGAGCTGCGCCGCTTCCGCGCGCACCTGCTCGGCCTTGAGCGCCTTGAAGTTCACGGTGTTGCGCGGCGCCTCAACCTCACCGCGCTTGACCTGGCCGGTCTGGCGCGTGAGGTCCTGGCCACCGCCTTTGATGACATGCGAGGCGTCGCCCGCGCCCGAGCCGCTGGAGAACATCGCCACCTTCAAGGGTGCTGCGAAGTAGTCGGCGATGCCCTTCTTGTCGCCCTCGGTGGTGGAGCCCAGCAGCCACATCAAGAGGAAGAAAGCCATCATCGCCGTCACGAAGTCGGCATAGGCAATCTTCCACGCGCCACCGTGCGCACCCTGCCCACCCTTCTTGATGCGCTTGATGATGATCGGTTGGAGTTTTTTGGCGTCCCCAGCCATATCAGCTCCTACCCGTTGCGAGCATGTGCATGGTCGTCGTCATTTTTTCTTCACGTGGGCCTCAAGCTCGCCGAACGTGGGCCGCATGTCAGAGAACAGGACCTTGCGTCCGAACTCGATGGCCACTTGCGGCGCGTAGCCCTGCATGCTGGCCAAGAGCGTGGTCTTTATGCACTGCAATTCCTTGCCGGCGTCTTCAACCTTCTGTTCGAGCAAGCCACCCAGCGGCTCGACAAAACCGTAGGCCAGCAAGATGCCCAGGAAGGTGCCCACCAGCGCCGAGCCGATCATGCCGCCCAGCACGGCGGGCGGCTGGCCCACCGAGCCCATGGTGTTGACCACGCCAAGCACAGTGGCCACGATGCCGAAGGCCGGCAGGCCGCCGGCCAGGCGTGCGATGGCGGCCACGGCCGCGTGTTCTTCAGCGTGATGGGTGTCGATCTCGCTGTCCATCAGGCTTTCGATCTCGTGAGCGTTCAGGTTGCCCGAGACCATCATGCGCAGGTAGTCGGTGATGAACTCGGTGACATGGTGGTCGTTGCCGACGATCGGGTACTTCTGGAACAGCGCCGAGCTGTGCGGGTCTTCGAGGTCTTTTTCGATCGACATCAGGCCCTCTTTGCGCGCCTTTTGCAGGATGTCGTACATCAGCGCCAAGAGCTCCATGTAACGCGCCTTGCTGAAGCGGCTGCCTTTGAAACACGCGCCGATGCCCTTGATCGAAGCCTTGATCACCTTCATCTGGTTGTTCGCCAGGAAGGCCCCGGCGGCAGCGCCGAAGATGGTGATCATCTCGAAGGGCAAGGCCTTCAAGATCACGCCAATGTTGCCGCCGTGCACGATGTACACGCCGAAGATGCAACCCAGCGCGAGAAGCCAACCAACGATGACGAACATGAGAGGGGTCTTCTTCGCTTGTGGTGTCAGGCCCCGCACCTGCTGGTTCGGGGTTCACAAGCGGTTATCGGCAAGCACCCTGGCGGGTTGAGCGCGAACAGGCGGGGACCTGCCCTTCAGTTGCTTCCCGTCAGTGGCTGCCGATGCGGTAGATCCACACCACGCGCTGACCCGGCAGCGCCAGCCGCGCATGCGCCCGCCAATCGGGCACCGCAAATTCGAGGCTCACCAGCCAGCTGCCCATGGCCATTTCGGCCTGCGCCTTGGCCGCCGCGCGCGCCATGCTCTCGGGGCGCTGGAAGAGGTAGACCAGCGCGAATTCGCGCCAGTCGTCCCGCCACATGTCACCGCGTCGCACGCGTGCAAAGCCGCAGCGCCAGCGCGCTAGCAACGCCAGCGGCCGGCTCCACTCCACGCCTTCAAGCTGAACCTGCGGCCAGGCTTCGCGCAGCGCGAGCAAGCCATGGCCCAGGCCGCAGCCCGCGTCGAGCACACGCGCCTTTGGCGCCAAGTTGATGAGCTCGCGTGCGCTGCGCAAAGCACCGCGCTGCGTTGGGAAGAACGGCGCGTCGCGCCAGGCGCGCAGGGGGTAGATCAGCCACAGCGGCAACAAGGCCAACAGCCAGATGAACGACGGCAATTGCACCGCGCCAAGTGCCGCGGCCGAAAGCGGAAAGCCGAGTCCGACGATGGCGCGACGGCGCCATCCGCGGCTGGCCAGCAGCGCCACCGCCACACCCAGCGCCGTGGCCAGCAAGAGCGCTGCCGGAAGCGGCGCATGCTGCGCGCTCGCGCCGATAAACAAGGCCCAGGCGGCGCACCAGCCCAGCAGCGCCGGCAAGGGCCAGAACCAGGTGCCGGGCTTGATCACTTGCATCGCCGCATTGCGCCAAAAAGTGCGGGTCCCGAAGGACCCGCATGAAAGCACAGAGGTCTGTGCCAGGAGGAGACAAACAATTCAGAACGCTCTGGCCGTGTGATCGACACGCGGCCGACTCATCTTGAGCCGTGCGGCAGCACTTGGCGCAGGCGCGCCGGCGTGATCTGTGAATTCATTCACCACGGCCGCAGCTTGGGCCGTGGCGGCGGCCACCAGATCGGCAGCGGCGATGGCGCTGCGCTGAGCCAGATCGGCGCGGGCCTCTTCATCGGCTGCGGCCGTCAAGGCCCCGGCCATGCGGCCTTTGCCGGCGCGCGCTGGTGGCTGGCACAGGCCGCAGACATAGTGGCGCGCCATCTCGTGCGGGTGCGTCACGAAGTGGCCTGCGCACTTCTTGCACTTGGTCATGGTGAGCATGCCGTTGTCGACAAACTTCACCAGGCGCCAGGCGCGCGTCACACTCAACTGCGGCTCCAGTCCTTGCGCGGTGATCTGCTCCAGGTAGAGCTGGAAGGCTTTGATGACGGTGTCGATCTCTTCGAGCGCGGCCACCTTGTTCAGGTATTCGTGGATGTTGAGAAACAGGCTCGAATGGATGTTGGGCTGCCAGGTCATGAACCAGTCGGTAGAGAACGGCAACTGCCCCTTGCTCGGGCTCTTGCCGGCGACTTCTTTGTACAAGCGCAGCAGCCGCTCGTAGCTGAGGTCGGTCTCGCTCTCGAGCACCTGCAGGCGCGCGCCGAGGTTGATCAAGGTCACTGCGCGGTCGATCTGGCGCGCTTCGGTAAGGATGCTTTTATTGCGCATGGTTCTGTGCTCCTGGCTGCTCTTGTGAATGTTGTGGTGCCGTGACGGCGTGGCCTGACGCTTACGCGGCTTCTTGGTGGCGCCCGGCCATCAAGATTGATGCATGCAGCCGCGACACGCCTTCGTTGGCGGCGCCCTTGCCATGGTTGGTGAGCAGGTTCCAGACGACGTCGTCGTCCATGCGGAAGCGGCACAGCAAGGTGTTGCCCACCGACATCTTCATCATCTGTGCCGGTGTCAGCTTGGCCAGCAGGTTGGCGGTGTCTTCGTTGATGCCCAGACGGAACAGCGACTGGTCGCGGTCACTGCGCACCAGGCTTTGCGCCAGCATCAAATAGGAAAGATTGGCTTCGCGAATCTCGGCAACGATCTGGTCGGACGTCATGGTGCGGTGCTCCGGTGGGTTCGTGGGCTGCCGTCGTATGCATTTGCGTGACGGCGTGAAACGAACTGTAGGCAGCAGAGATAGGCGGCGCGATCAGCCCAATTCGATGGCACCTGTCTGGCAACGCCCAGCGCGCGTGTCAGCCTACTTCCTACACGCCGGGTTTGGCCCGCGCCCAACAAGGCTTCAAGTCCGCGCCGGTGCCGGCCGATACACCAAAGGTCGGAAGGAATGTGTGCGGCCAAGTGTGACAACTTCAACGTTTCAAACACTTGACAAGTTCAGCGAAGCCAAACCCTAAAGTGCGGGGCAAAAGCGGTCGATATCCCTTCCAACGCGGCTGAGAAATCGGCTTCGTGGTCCGGTTGGACGAGAGAGCGTCATAGGGGACTAACACCCAACATGAGGCTCAAGCGCCCTTCGACGCCGGGCGGTTCCTGTGGTGGTCGCCTGCTACCACGGGGTTGTACGCAACCAAGGCGGGCAATCGTTGAGGTTGCAAGCAGCCGGCGTCGGAGCCGGGCACTCATCTTTAACCGTATAGGAGTTTTCTCATGGCTCAGACCATTAACACGAACCTGAATTCGATCAACGCCCAGCGCAATGTGGCTGGATCCTCGATGGCCATGAATGTGGCCATGCAACGCCTGTCCTCGGGCCTTCGCGTCAACGGCGCCAAGGACGACGCCGCCGGACTCGCGATCTCTGAGCGTATGAACGCCCAGGTTCGCGGCATGGGGGTGGCGATCCGCAACGCCAACGACGCGACCTCACTGGCGCAGACGGCTGAGGGGGGCACCGCGAAAATCGGTGACGCCCTGCAGCGTATGCGTGAGCTGGCCGTACAGTCGGCCAACGGGTCCAATAACGCTGGCGACCGCGACAACATGCAGACCGAATTCGCGGAACTGCAAGCTGAAGTCTCGCGGCTGGTGGGCGGCACCAAGTTCAACGGTCAGGCTCTGCTTGACGGCAGCATCGCCAGCTTCACCTTCCAGGTCGGCGCGAGCACCTCTGCGCAGGACACCATCACGGTAACCTCAAGCGACCTCTCGACCACCGACACGGCGGTCGCCGCACTCGATATCTCGGGGGCCACCTCCGCCGGCGCTACGGCGGCGATCGACGCGCTGGACACGGCCATCGACGACGTGACCACGGCACGCGCCAACTTTGGCGCCACGCAGAATCGTTTCGAAAGCGTGATTGCGAACCTGCAAGTGGCGAGCGAGAACCTCACGGCCGCACGTTCACGCATCGTTGACGCCGACTTCGCGGTGGAAACGGCCGCGATGTCACGCGCCAGCATCCTGCAGCAGGCCGGCACGGCGATGGTGGCGCAAGCCAACCAGCAGCCGCAGCAAGTGCTGCAATTGCTGCGCAACTAAGATCGTCAACGCCGGCTCGGCACTGCCACCGGCAGTGCCCGCAAGCCCCCGCCGCCATGAGCCTGCAAAGGCCATGGCGGTTTCTTTTTGGGCGCCGATACGCGCCGCATGTAGGACCGAATCCGCCCTCTTATCGAGGTTATGCCCCGCGCCACATGCTTTGAGAATCGCCATCAACAGGAGTACCCCCGTACCTCTGTCGTACGGCGCCGGATGGACCGGTCCTTGAAGGAGTGTTGGGAATGCCGCAAACGATCAATACAAACCTCACCTCGCTGAATGCGCAGCGCAATCTCTCGTCGTCACAGACGGCGCTGATGACGGCGATGCAGCGGCTTTCATCGGGCTTGCGCGTCAACAGCGCGAAGGACGATGCCGCTGGTCTGGCGATTGCCGAACGCATGAACGCGCAAGTGCGTGGCATGCAGGTGGCCATCCGCAACGCCAACGACGCGATTTCGCTGTCGCAGACGGCTGAAGGTGCTATCGGCAAGATCGGCGACGCCTTGCAGCGCATGCGAGAGCTCGCCGTTCAATCGGCCAACGGCACCAACAATGCCGGCGACCGCACCAACTTGCAGACCGAGTTTTCGGAGCTGCAAAACGAAGTCGGGCGACTGGTCGACGGCACGCAGTTCAACGGCACCTTGCTGTTCGACGGCAGCATCGCGACCTTCACCTTCCAGGTCGGGCCAGGCACCACGGCCAACGACACCATCGACATCGCCGGCACCGACCTCACGACCAACGTGCGCGATGCCGTAGGCGCCGCGACGCTGGACATCAGCGGCGCGACCTCGGCCGGTGCGATCGCGGCGATCAACGCCCTCGACAGCGCGATCGATCAAGTCACGACCTCGCGCGCACTCTACGGCGCGGCGCAGAACCGCTTCGAAACGGTGGTCGCCAACCTTCAGGTCTCGGCCGAGAACCTCACGGCCGCACGCAGCCGCATCATGGACGCCGACTTCGCCGTCGAAACGGCGAACCTGTCGCGCGCGCAAATCCTGCAACAAGCCGGCAACGCCATGGTGGCGCAGGCCAACTCGCTGCCACAAAACGTCTTGCAGCTGTTGAAGAACTGAGCCCGCCGCACTGACGCACTGACGGGGCACGCAGGCTTGGCGCCGGTGGCGACGCCGGCGTCTTGATCACGCCTCAAGCTTGCCCCTCCAAGGCCGATATCGACGACAGGACCCCAAGGAGTCACCATGGCCACCCTGTCATCCCCCGGCATCGGCAGCGGCCTCGATGTGCGCAGCATGGTTGCGCAATTGATGGCCATCGAGCGCCAGCCGCTGGCGGCGCTGCAGGCGTCGACCAAGCGCACGCAAGACCAGCTTTCGGCTTACGGCAAGCTGCAAAGCGCCATGACTGCCGTGCGCGACGCCGCAAGAAAGCTGCAAAGCGCCGACACGTGGACGGCCACCGCCATCAACAACCCCAGTCCCGCCGCCCTGACGGCTACCGCCGATGGCAGCGCGCCCCCAGGCAGCTACGCCGTCAGCGTGAGCAAGCTCGCCGCCGCGCAAACGTTGGCCAGCAGCCGCGTCTGGGTCAACAGCGACGAGATCGTCGGCCCCGGCAGCCTGACCATCGAGCTTGGCGCTTGGAGTACCGACCAAACTGCCTTTACTCCCAAAGCAGGCGCCACGGCCGTGACGCTGCGCATCGACAGTGGCAGCGACAGCCTGGCGCAGGTGCGCGACGCCATCAACGCTTCGGGCGCAGGCGTGCTGGCCTCCATCGTCAACGACGCCTCGGGCTCGCGCCTGGCGCTGCGCTCGAGCGCCACCGGCGCCGAGAGCGGCTTTCGCATCAGCGTGAATGACGACGACGGCGACAACGTCGACGCCGCAGGCCTCTCGCAGCTGGCCTTCGACCCGGCGGCGATCGACGGCCCGGTGACACGCATGACGCAAACGCTGGCTGCGGCCAACGCGCAGGCCACCATCAACGGCGTGCCGGTGAGCTCGGCCACCAACACCTTGAACGACGTGCTCGACGGCATCACGCTCAAGCTGGCGCAGGTCACTACCGCGCCGATCGACCTGGTGGTCAGCCGCGATGCGGTGTCGGTGCGCAAGTCTGTCACCGACTTCGCGACTGCCTACAACGACCTCATCAAGCTCGTACGCGAGCAAACCCGCACCACCGTGGGCGCGGCCGTGGGCGGCGTTTTGCAAGGCGACAGCTCGGCCAAGACCCTGGCCACGCAACTGCGCACGCTGGTCGGCGGCAGCACAGCGGCCACCACCGACTTCACACGCCTTGCCGACATCGGCCTGGAGCCTTTGAGTGACGGTACGTTGAAGGTTAGCGATACCAAGCTCGATGCGGCCGTGGCCAAACACGACACCTTGCGCGATTTCTTTTCGCGCGACGACGACGGTGTGGCCAGCGATGGCTTCGGCGCGCTGTTCAAGAACTTTGGCGATGCGCGGCTGGCCGACGACGGTGTGTTCGACACCCGCAACAAGGCGCTGAAAGACCGAATTGAGCGCGACGCCGACCGCGCCGAGCGGCTGGAAGCGCGCCTGGCGTTGGCCGAGAAGCGGCTCAACGCGCAGTACACACGGCTGGACACCAATCTGTCGAATCTGACCTCGCTGCAGAACTACGTGACGCAGCAGATCGCCAGCTGGAACCGCACGCCTAGCCGTTGAGCGCCGGCTGACTAGCCGCACGCGCCTTCGGTCTTGCTCGCTCCCGCTCGCAGGGAGCGAGAGCTATTGGGACGGCTGTGCCCGCGCAAGAAACAGCGCCCTCGCGGCCCCTCATCTCGACACACGCTCAGGCTCAAGCGGCGCCGCCACCCGTCGATAACCAGTGCAGGCGCCACGCACTTGTGGCACGGCGCCCGCCCATCGAACTGGCAGCACCACGCGAAAGCGCGCGCCACCAGCCCGCAAGCCCCGCACCGCGAAAGAGCCCTTCATGCAGCCACAAGCCCTTGCCCCGCCGCGCCCAAGCGCCCGCATGACGGGCATGTACACCGACGTCGGTGTGCAGGGTGCCGCCGCCAGTGACAACGCCAGTCATGCGCTGGTCGGCATGCTTTTCGACGCTGCGCTGGGTGCGCTGGCCCGTGCCCGCGGCGCCATCCAGCAAGGCGACATCGAGGCCAAGTCGCAGGCCATCCGCAAGGCGCTGGCCATTGTGGGCGAAGGCCTGCGCGCCAGCTTGAACGTGGCCCAGGGCGGCAACCTGGCGCAAGACCTTGACCGCCTGTACGGCTACATCGAGCTGCGCCTGACACAGGCCAACCTGCGCAACGACGAAGCAGCGATCGAGGAATGCGCCGCGCTGCTGCGCCCAGTGCATGAGGCCTGGCAGCAGATCGGCCCGCAAGTCCTGCAACCCGCCCACGCTGCCGCTTGACACGCGCCGCGTTGCCGCTCGCCCCCGACACACCAGAGAACACACGCCGATGAATACCGACCTGCTGAGCTTTTATGAAGCCATCGAACAGGCCAGTGCCGACATGCTCAACGCCGCACGCAACGGCCATTGGGATGAGGTGGTCAAGCTCGAAGGCGCCTGCGTGCTGCTGATCAGCCAGCTCAAGGCGGCCGCTCGCCAGACAACGTTGAACAATGATGCGGCCAAGGCAAAGTCACGCATCATGCAGCGCATCCTGGTCAACGATGCCGAGATCCGCCACCTGGCCGAGCCCTGGCTGCAAGAGCTCGAACACACGCTGGCGGGCAAGCCGCAGCAGCTGCACTGAGAGCTCTGAGGCGCGCGCCATGTTTCAGCACACGCAGCCTGCACAGCTTGACGAGCACGCCGGCGTCGACCCCTGGGCGCCGTTTCGCGTGACCCAGAGCGCTGAGGTGCTGAGCCTTTTGCGTGAGGTGCGCGACGCTGCGTCGGCCGTGGTGCTGGCCGCGCCGGGCGGCATGTCCATGAGCTGCACGCTGTGGACCATCGACACCACGCGCTCACGCCTGAGCTTCAGCGTCGAGCCCAGCGCACCGCAGTTGTCGGCCCTGGTCGACGCTGATGAAGCCGTGGCCGTGAGCTACCTGGAAAGCGTCAAGCTCCAGTTCGAGGTGGAAGGCCTGGTGCTCGTGCACAGCGCACACGCCACCGTGCTGCAGGCGGCACTGCCGGCCCAGCTCTATCGCTTTCAACGTCGCAGCAGTTTCCGCGTGCGCCCCGCCGGCGGCGCCGGGCGCAGTGGTCCGACGTTGACGCTGCGCCACCCAGCCCTGCCCGAGATGCTGCTGGAGATGCGCTTGCTTGACGTGAGCGTGGGCGGCTGCGCGTTGCTGTTGCCGCAGGACATGCCCGAGCTGCGACCGGGCAGCCTTTTGCACGGTGTGCAAGTGCAGCTCGACAGCGAGACGGCCTTTGTCGTCTCCCTGCAGATGCACCATGTGAGCTCGCTGCATCAAGGTGGCCACCGCATTGGCTGCGAATGGCACCGCCTGGACCCAGGTGCCGAGCGCAGCTTGCAGCGCTACGTCAACCAGACCCAGAAGCGCCAGCGTCTGCTGATGGGAACCTGAGCATGCGTGCCATCGGTTTCACGCTGGTCGAAGTGGCGGTCGTGCTGGCTGTCGCCACGCTGCTGGTGACACTGGCGGTGCCATCGAGCTTGGGCTATTTGCAGAAATCTCGTCGCAGCGACGCCGTGACCGCACTCACGCGTTTGCAGCAAGCGCAAGAACAGTTCCGCGCGCATCACGGCGTTTACAGCGTGAGCACCCGCGCCTTGCTAGGCGCCAGTGCGGCGCGCAGCGAAGCCGCCTACTACGACATCACATTGGTGCGGGTGCAGGGCGAGCGCTACGAGGCGCGCGCCTTGGCGCGCGCCGACGCCGCGCAAGCCAAAGACCAGGAGTGCACACAGCTCACGCTGTCGGTGGTGGAAGGCCTGGCGGAATTCGGCCCCAACGCGCGCTGTTGGAACCGATGAAGACGCCCCTGCGCCGGCGCCTGTGGCGCGGCCTCACGCTCGTCGAGCTCGCCGTGGCCATTGCCTTGATCGCGCTGCTGGCCACACTCACCACCCCGCACTTTGCCGACCTGCTGGCGCGCCACCGCTTGCGCTCAGTGGCCGAGACGTTGCTGGCCGATTTCAGCGACGCACGGTTCATCGCCGCGCAGCGCGGCCAGGCTGTGCACGTGGCGTTTCAAAGTGGCGGCGACTGGTGTTGGACGGTGGCCAGCACGCCAGGCTGCGACTGCCGCGCCGCGCCCGCATGCCGCCTCAAAACCACACGTGGCGGCGAGCACCCCGGTGTGAGCCTCACCGCCAGCGAAGACGCTCGCTTCGAGCCCGAAGGCCTGGGCCGCGGCAGCGCCGAATTGCGCTCGGTGCGTGGCCATCAGCTGCGCGTCGAGGTCGGACCCACAGGCCGGCCGCGCTTGTGTACGGCGGCGGGTGGGGATACGCGCTACCCGGCGTGTTGAGGTGACTCTGGGCTGGCCGGCGCGGTCGCGCCTCGGCCTCCATACCCCATCACACCGTCATGTTCATGATGTCGGTGTAGGCCTGCACCAGCCGGTTGCGCACGGCCAGTGTGGCTTGGAAGCCGATCTGCGCTTTTTG
Source organism: Rubrivivax sp. (assembly GCA_031373055.1). Lineage (GTDB taxonomy): Bacteria > Pseudomonadota > Gammaproteobacteria > Burkholderiales > Burkholderiaceae_C > Rubrivivax. The sequence goes on from JANMMH010000670.1 coordinate 15,315, forward strand.
CATGGCCATCATGGTTTGCTCCAGGCTGACCGTGGGGTTGTCCAGGGCCACCTCACGCTGCAAGCGCTGCGCATCCATCTGCTGCGCGCTGACTTGCGTCAGCGCCTGCGTCATGGCGTTGGCGAAGCTGGGTGCTTGGACTGCGGGCGCTTCGGCACCGAGCTTGAGCAGCGGCGTGCCGTCGCGGCGCAAGCCGGCGCGGGCGACGGCCTGGTCGAAGTCGAAGGGCTTGAGCTTGAGATCCATGGCGGTTTTTCGCGATGCCTGCACTTTAGGCGTGTGGCTCACGGCACAGGGCGCGAACAGCGCGGCAAAGCCCGCCTTGATCACGCCTTCGAAGCGGGGCCCGTCATCGAACAATGGCGACACAGGCTGTGGCATCCGCCCTCACCTGCTTGCCTACGTGCTTGACTGACTGCTTGCCCTGAGACCCGCGCCGACCCATGGACAACGCCATCGCCAACGTGACCCCCTTGATCCCCGCCGCGCCGAGCTTCGGCCAGCGTCTTGCGAGCTTGCCGGTGCGCTCCAAGTTCTTCGCCGTGGCCGGCATCGTGGCGCTGGTGGCCCTCATCGCCATGCTCAGCAACGGCACACGCCAGGGCGACTACAAGGTGCTGTTCGCCAACCTCTCCGAGCGCGACGGCGGCCCCATCGTCGAGAAGCTCTCGCAGATGAATGTGCCGTACCGCTTCGCCGACGGCAGCGGCACGCTGCTTGTGCCTGCCGCGCAGGTCTACGAGCTGCGTCTGAAGCTCAGCGCAGCAGGTCTTCCCAAAGGCTCGATCAACGGCTACGAATTGCTCGACAAGACACCCTTCGGCCAGACTCAGGGCCAGGAGCATTTGAACCACAAGCGTGCGCTCGAAGGTGAGCTCACGCGCACCATCCAGTCGCTGGCGTCGGTGCAGGCTGCGCGTGTGCACCTGGCCATGCCGCAGCAGAACGGCTTCTTTCGCGAGCAGAGCAAGCCTTCGGCGTCGGTGGTGCTGAACCTGCACCCGGGGCGCACGCTGGAAGCCGGACAGATTGCCGGCATCGTGCATCTTGTGTCGTCCAGCGTGCCCGAGCTTTCGGCCAAGACTGTGAGCGTGCTTGACGGCAGCGGCGCGCTGCTCTCGCAGCAAGGCGAGAACCCCGCCGCGCAGGGCCTGGACGCGCAGCAGGTGCAGTACCTGCGCAACGTTGAGGCCACGCACTTGAAGCGCGTCTTGCAGTTGCTGGAGCCCGTGCTCGGGCGCGAAAACGTGCGCGCCACGGTCAGCGCCGAGGTCGACTTTTCGCAGACCGAGTCGACCTCCGAAGAATTCAAACCGAATCAAGGCGAAGCGCCCGCCACGGTGCGCGCCATTCGCAGCGAAGAGTCAAGCCAGCCCGGCACCAGCGTGCCCAGCGGTGTGCCAGGTGCGGTGAGCAACCAGCCGCAAACGACACCCACGGCGCCCATCAACGGTGCGGCGCAAGCCACGCGTGGCGCCACCCCGTCCACCACCGGTGGCAACGGTCGGCGCGAAGCCGAGACTCGCTACGAAGTCGACAAGAAAGTCAGCGTCACACGCAACGCCACGGGTGTGGTCAAGCGGCTCAACGCGGCCGTGGTGGTGAACCACCGCAGCGTGGCCGACGCCAAGGGCAAGACCACCGCCACACCGCTGTCAGCCGAAGAGATCGACAAGCTCACGTCGCTGGTGCAGCAAGGCATTGGCTACAACAAAGAGCGCGGCGACTCGGTGCGTGTCGTCAACACGCCCTTCCACATCGAGGCTGTACCGCCCGTGCAAGCCACGCCCTTGTGGCAGCAACCCTGGGTGCAGGACTTGCTACGCGCCGCGGCCATGCCGCTGGCGCTGGCGCTGCTGGGCCTGGTGCTGGTCTTTGGCGTCATTCGCCCGGCGCTCAAGCCTGTGTTCGTTGCCGCGGCGGCCGAGGCCGAAGCGATCAAAGGCGCGCGGCTTGATGAAGTCGTGGCCGACGACAACAACCTGGCCGCCCTGCCCGCAGCCGCAGCCACCTTGGCGCTCAGCGCGCCCGCGCTGAGCCTGGAGCACGTGCGCACCGCGGCCAAGAACAACCCCGCCGCCGTGGCCAACGTGCTGCGCGGCTGGACCAGCGGCGAAGCCGCCTGACCACGCACGCACACACCACGAACACACTGCCCCACGATGGCCCAAGCCTTTGACGAAACCGGTGTGGAAGACGCCGCCATCTTGCTGATGTCACTCGGCGAGGAAGAGGCGTCGTCTGTGCTCAAGCACATGACGCCCAAGGAAGTGCAGAGCCTGGGTGAAGCCATCGCCAAGATGAAGGCGATACCCAACGAACGTGTGGCCAAGGTCATCGCGCGCTTCGAAGAGCAAACCGCCAGCGAGAGCTCGCTGGTCAACGACACCGACGAGTACGTGCGCTCGGTGCTGAAAAAGGCGCTGGGCGAAGACAAGGCCAATCTGCTCATCGACCGCATCTTGCAAGGCAGCGACACCTCGGGCATTGAAGGGCTGAAGTGGATGGAAGCCAGCGCCGTGGCCGAGCTCTTGCGCAACGAACATCCGCAAATCGTGGCCGCCATCCTGGTGCACCTGGAGCCCGACCAAAGTGCCGAGGCGCTGAAGCTACTGTCTGAGCGCCAGCGCAACGAAATCCTGCTGCGCATCGCCACGCTGGACGGTATTCAGCCGGGCGCGCTGAAGGAACTCAACGACGTCATGAGCAAGGTGCTTGCGGGCGGCGAGCGCGCGAAGAAGAACAATCTCGGTGGCCCCAAAGTTACCGCCGAGATGCTGAACTTGATGGGCTCGGCGGTGGAGACCGCGGTGCTGGACTTTGTGCGCGAGGCCGATGGCGAGCTCGCGCAAAAGATCATGGACAACATGTTCACCTTCGACGACCTGGAAAAGCTCGACGACAAGGGCTTCCAGTCGTTGCTCAAGGAAGTGCAGTCCGAGTCGCTGGTGCTGGCACTCAAAGGTGCCTCACCCACGCTGCGCGACAAGATCTTCAAGAACATGTCCTCGCGCGCCGCCGAGACGCTCAAGGAAGACCTTGAGTCGCGCGGCCCGGTGCGTTTGTCCGAGGTCG
>JANMMH010000683.1:0-2973 GCA_031373055.1 Rubrivivax sp.
GCGCATCCGCATGGGCAACCTGACCATGACCAATCATCCGATTCACCTGCATGGGCATGAGTTTCTGGTGACCGGAACCGACGGCGGCCCGACACCGAAATCAACGCGCTGGCATGAGGTAACCACCGACGTGGCCGTGGGGCAGATGCGCCAGATCGAATTCCTGGCCGACGAGGAAGGCGACTGGGCCTTCCATTGCCACAAGAGCCACCACACGATGAACGCGATGGGCCACGACGTGCCGACCATGATCGGTGTCGACCACCGCGGCCTGGCCCGTCAGATCACGAAGCTGATCCCCGACTACATGGTGATGGGCGAGCGCGGCATGAAAGACATGACCGAGATGGAGATGCCGCTGCCCGACAACACCGCCGCGATGATGGCCGGCCAGGGCCCCTTTGGTGCCGTCGGCATGGGCGGCATGTTCAGCGTGGTGAAGGTGCGCAAGGAACAGAAGCGCGGCGACTACATCGACGCCGGTTGGTACAAGCACCCGCCGGGCACGGTGGCCTATGAATTCACCGGCGCCTTGCCCGACCCGGCGCGTTTCAAGGCCGAAGGCAGCGGCTCGATGCCGCCGCTGGCACGCCCCGCGGCCGACACCGAAGTCACCGTGCGCAAACCGGGCGCCGGAGCGAGCCAGCACAAACAGCATTGATCAACGTCGCGCAACCGAACCCACCGCCACCCACCGCAACACTAAAGGGACTTCCATGAACCGCTCCATCACCGTTCACGCGCTCGCCCTGGCCTTAGCCGTCGTGGCACACAGCGCCCACGCCGCCGGCAAACATGCCGGTGGCCACGCCGACGCCGCCATTGGCGAGCCCGGCAAGGCGGCCCAGGTCACCCGCACGGTGCACATCGACATGACCGACACCATGCGCTTCACGCCGGCCCGCATCGAAGCCAAACAGGGCGAGACGATCCGCTTCGTGGTGAAGAACTCGGGCAAGCTCAAGCATGAACTCGTGCTGGGCACCGAGAAGGAACTCAAGGAGCACTATGAGGTGATGAAGAAGTTCCCGGAGATGGAGCACGACGATCCCAACATGGTCACCGTCGCACCGGGCAAGACGGGCCAGGTGATCTGGCGCTTCACCAAGGCTGGCGCCATCGACTTCGCGTGCCTGCAGCCCGGGCACTATGAAGCGGGCATGAAGGGCGCTGTGGCTGTCGCCGCCGGCAAGGGCGACGGCCATCACAAGCACTGAGTTGCACCAAACCACCCCGACACATTGGACTGAAAAGGAATCGAAGCCGTGAAGAACCTCAAGAAACTCGCTGTCGCAGTTGTTGCCGCCCTCGCACTGACGCCCGTGGTTCACGCCCAAGCCACACCTGCAGCGGAGATGACCGACGCTAAAGTGCGCAAGGTCGACAAAGAAGCCGGCAAGCTCACGCTCAAGCACGCCGAGATCAAGAGCCTGGACATGCCCGGGATGACCATGGTTTTCGTCGTCAAAGACAAGGCCATGCTCGACACGCTCAAGGCCGGTGACAAGGTGAAGTTCAGGGCCATCAACGACGCCGGCAAGTACACCGTGACGGACATCCAGCCGGCGCGCTGAGAACCCGTGCCGTGCCACCGCAGCGGCGGTCAACACGCTCTCTTCGGGCGTGTTGCGCGCCGGCTGTGAATCACATTGACATTTAACCCGGAGACCAACGCATGCGAACTTCAAGCCTGCTGATCGCGCTGCTGCTGACCACCCTGTCCAGCGCGCACGCGGAGATCGTCGACATCCGCTGGTCGGCGGACGGTGCCTTCACGCACCAAGCCAAGATCGCCGCCGGCAAGTTCGTCGAGGTCTGCGGCAAATTGCCCGCCGGCATCAAGCTCAAATGGGAGTTCGAAACCAGCGCGCCGACCGACTTCAACGTGCACTACCACGTGGGCGAGAAGGTCGTGTACCCGTTCAAGATGAGTGCCGTGGCGAGCGCGCGCGAGACCCTGGAAACGAAGCTGGAGCAGGACTATTGCTGGATGTGGACGAACAAGGGCACGGGTGCGGCCTCGCTCAGCGTGCGCTTGGCCAGGCCGTAGCCTGACATTGGCCCGTGGGGTCACAGCATGTGCTCAGGCACCAGCACGCCCAGCACCCGGCGCCACAGACGCAACCACGGTGTGGCTGCCGGCTCCACGTCGTAACGCTCGATACCACCGCCTTCTTCGGTGCTCCATCTCAGGCGGCCTGCGCCAGCGGCTTCGTCGAGTTCAACTTTGAAGGCGTGATGGGCGTCGGCGGCGGCCTCGAAAAACGCGGCCAGATCAGCCGCGAGCTCCGTGCTGTCGACGGCGATCCAGGCTTCGGTGTTGTGCAGCCGCGAGCGCGGGTCCTGGTTGAGCGAGCCGACGATGGCGTGGCGTCGATCACGCACGATGAGCTTGGCGTGCAGGCTGGCCGGTGAGGCCTCGCCCCAGCGGTGCGTGAGACGGTGTTGGGCGCCGGGTGTCAGCCGCGCTTCAAACAGCTCGACACCTTCGCGCAGCAAGCCCACGCGGTGGCGCGCATAGCCCGCGTGCGCGACCGGCGAGTCGGTCGAGGCCAGCGAGTTCGTCAGCACCGCCACGCGCACGCCGCGCTCGCGCATCTGGCCCAGGTGCACGCGCCCTTGCGCACTGGGTATGAAGTACGGCGACACGATGAGCAGTTCGCTTTGCGTGCGCACGCCACCCGGGTAGTCGTCAGCCGACCCGTGCTCGATGTCGTGGGCCAGCGCCCGCTTGGGGCCATCGGGGTTGTCAAACACGAACTGCGCGCGCGCCCAGGTCAGCGACTGCGTGGTGGCGCGCAAGGCTGCGGCCACGCCGTCTGCGGTCAACCAAAGGCAAGGTGCCACGCCCTCGCACGCGGCCGTGCGCTGACGCAAAGCCTGCAGCGCCGAGGCCGCGTCTAGCGCCGCTGGCGCGGCGACGAAGGCCTGCGCCGGCACGGCGGACGGGCTGTTCCAGTAGAGGTCGAAGGC
>JANMMH010000745.1:0-1572 GCA_031373055.1 Rubrivivax sp.
TGCTCCACAGCGGCAGCATCACGGCCACATAGAGGGCGGCTTTGCCAGCGCCTCGGGCATGGCGGGCCATGTAATAGGCCAACGGGAAGCCCATCACGATGCAGACCAGCGTGACGCACACGGACATGGTGATGGTGCGAATCGCGACATCCACATTCGCCGGCGCGGCCAGCTCGACGAATTTCTTCAGCGTGAACTCGCGCACCACCTGGCCGGTGAAGTCATCAAGCCCGAAGAACGCATTGGCCAGCAGCGCAAACAAGCTGCCCAGATAGATCACGCCAAACCACAGCAGGGGTGGCGCCAGCAGCAGCACCAGCAAGACGCTGCGGCGGGCGTAGAGAAGGTCTGACGCGCGCCGGCCCAACGCCCAGGGTGTGTTCGCGGCAGCGGCGGTGGCGCTCATGCTGGCGCGCTCGCACTCAGCGCGTGCACGGCGCTGTCGTCCCAGTGCAGGTACGCGGTGGCACCGGGCTCGGGCAGCGATGCCTCGGCAACATCGGCCTGCAAGCTGGCGCCGCCGACATCGACCCGCAGCCGCGTGAACGCGCCGAAATACTGCACCTCGCTCACCGTGCCACTGGCGCGCGCGCCAGCGGCCGGCCCAAGGCGCAGGCGCTCAGGCCGCAGCATGGCCGCCGCACAGCCGGCCAGGCGCTGCGCCACGTCGCCATCGAGCACGTTGGCTGCTCCCACGAACTGCGCCACAAAGCGTGTCGCCGGCGCGTCGTACACGGCGCGCGGTGTGCCCACCTGCTCAAGCCGGCCTTGGTTGAAGACGCCGATGCGGTCGCTCATCGACAGCGCTTCATGCTGGTCGTGGGTGATGAAGATGAAGGTGATGCCAAGCTGGCGCTGCAAGGCTTTGAGCTCACTTTGCATCTGCTCACGAAGCTTCAGGTCCAGCGCGCCCAGCGGCTCGTCCAGCAGCAACACCTGCGGCTGGTTGATGAGCGCACGCGCCAGCGCCACACGCTGGCGCTGGCCGCCCGAGAGTTGCGCCGGGCGGCGCGCCCCCACACCTGGCAGTTGCACCAGCGCCAGCAACTCGTCGGCGCGGTGCTCACGCTCGGGTCTGGCCACACCGCGCACCATCAACCCATAAGCGACGTTGTCGCGGATGCTCATGTGCGGGAACAGCGCGTAGTCCTGGAACACGGTGTTCACAGGCCTGGCGTAGGGCGGCTGCATTGAGACATCCTGGCCGCCAATGAGCACACGCCCGCTGCTGGGCAGGGTGAAGCCGCCGATCAAACGCAGGCAACTCGTCTTGCCCGAACCCGAAGGCCCGAGCAAGGTGAAGAACTCGCCGGCCTCGATGTGCAGGTTGACACCGTCAACGGCGCGCACCTCGCTAACGCCCGAACCGAACGTGCAGCAAAGGTCTTGCAGTGTGACGGCGGCGCTCATGGCAACGCTGCGGACCGCCCGGGCCCGCCGCAGGACCCAAAGTTCAGCGCCCGCCCAGCACAGCGATGTAGTCGCTAACCCATTTGTGGTACGGCACGCACTTGCCCGGTTGGCTGGCGCATTGCGCCACGGGTGTGCGCCAGAAGGAGATCTTGTCGAAGG
>JANMMH010000748.1:0-2348 GCA_031373055.1 Rubrivivax sp.
CATGGCCGGCCTGAGTTTCGACACCGCCTCCGGGCGAACCAACAAACAAGCCAACGACGCTTTCAAGGCGCAGTTGAACAAGGTGTACGCCTGGTACACCGGTGGCTTCATCCTCTTTGTCATCGTGCTGGCCATCGCCGAGCAGATGGGCTTGTCGCGTGGTGCCATCGGCATCACCTTCTTGCTCGCGACCATAGGCCTGTATGCCGGTATCGGCATCATGGCGCGCACCAACGACGCGTCGGAGTATTACGTCGCCGGGCGGCGTGTGCCTGCGGTCTACAACGGCATGGCCACAGGTGCCGACTGGATGAGCGCGGCCTCGTTCATCGGCATGGCCGGCACGCTCTACCTCACGGGTTACGGCGGCCTCGCCTTTATCCTGGGCTGGACGGGCGGCTACTGCCTGGTGGCCCTGTTCCTGGCGCCTTACTTACGCAAGTTCGGGCAGTTCACCATCCCTGACTTTCTGGGCGCACGCTACGACGGCAACGCTGCACGCTTGGTCGGCATCATCGCCGCCATCCTTTGCTCGTTCACCTACGTTGTGGCGCAGATCTATGGCGTTGGCTTGATCACCACGCGGCTGTCGGGCCTGGCCTTTGAGGTCGGCATCTTCGTCGGCCTGGGCGGCATTTTGGTGTGCAGCTTCCTTGGCGGTATGCGCGCGGTGACCTGGACTCAGGTCGCTCAGTACATCATTTTGATCATTGCCTACTTGGTGCCGGTGGTCTGGCTGTCGGTCAAGCAGACCAACTTCCCGATTCCTCAGGTGATCTACGGCTACCAGCTGGAGAAGATCACGGCCAAGGAAAAGGCCTTGATCGACGACCCGAAAGAAAAGGAAGTCATCGCCATCTTCAAGAAGCAGTCGGATGACTTGGCCGCCAAGCTCAAGGACGTGCCCGCTGCGCTGGCTGCCGACAAGGCCGCCGCGCAGAAGAAGACCGAAGACCTGAAGGCGGCCAACGCGCCGCTGGCTGAGGTGCAAGCGGCCGAGAAGGCCCTGGCCGGGTTGCCCAAGGACGAAGCCGGCGCGAAGGCCGCCTGGACTGCGGCCAAGTCGGCCGCAGACGGCCGCGCTCGCCCGCTGGCGGGCATGCCACGCCATGCGGTGCAGTTCGCGGGTGACCCCAACGGTGACGCCAAAGCGCAGAAGACCTTCGACGAATCACGTCGCAACTTCCTGGCGCTGGTGTTCTGTTTGATGGTGGGCACGGCGGCCTTGCCGCACATCCTGATGCGCTACTACACCACGCCGTCGGTGAAGCAGGCGCGGGAGTCGGTGACTTGGTCGCTGTTCTTCATCTTCTTGCTCTACTTCACGGCGCCAGCCTTGGCAGTGCTGGTCAAGTACGAGGTCTTCAACGTGTTGGTCGGCACGCCGTTCGATAAGTTGCCAGCGTGGATCGGCGCCTGGGCCAAGGTCGATCCAACGTTGTTGTCGGTGGCCGACATCAACAAGGACGGCATCTTCCAGCTCGGTGAAATGCGCATCGGTGGCGACATCATCGTGCTGGCCACGCCTGAGATCGGCGGCTTGCCATACGTCATCTCCGGCATGGTCGCCGCAGGTGGCCTGGCTGCCGCGCTGTCGACGGCTGACGGCCTCTTGCTGACCATCGCCAACGCGCTCTCGCACGACCTTTACTACAAGATGATCGACCCCAACGCGCCGACCGCGCGCCGGGTGATGATCTCCAAGATCTTGTTGCTGGTGGTGGCCTTGCTCGCGGCCTTGGTGGCGGCGCAGAAACCAGCGGACATCTTGTTCCTGGTGTCGGCGGCGTTCTCCTTTGCGGCGGCCTCGTTCTTCCCTGCGCTCGTCCTTGGGGTGTTCTGGAAGCGCGCCAACAAGTGGGGCGCGGTGCTGGGCATGATCGCGGGCTTGAGCACGACGCTGTACTACATGGTCACGACGCAGCCTTGGTTGCGGGGCGTCTTCAACGTCACGTCATCGGTGGCCGACAACACCTGGTGGGGCATCCTGCCCATCTCGGCCGGTGTCTTCGGCGTGCCGGTGGGTTTTGCCGTGATCATCATCGTCAGTCTCTTCACACCTGCGCCTAATGCGAAGGTGCAAGAGCTGATTGAGCACGTTCGCTATCCGAGCATTAAGGCAGCTTGATGCGCTAAAAAATCAATCGTTCTTCTGAGCGATTGATCTCGACAAAACCCGATGCAACGAAAGTTGCATCGGGTTTTTTTATTGGGTAATTGTCCCTATGCATCACCCATTTCGCCCAAAGGCCTACACCGCCCCGGACCAGATCATCCAACACATAAAGCGGCCCGATGCGGCGACGGTCGAACGAGTCAAAGACTACTGCCAATACGTGCATGACACC
>JANMMH010000768.1:0-14379 GCA_031373055.1 Rubrivivax sp.
TGGGCAAGAGCGCGGTGTTCCTTGCGCTGCGAAGGGGTCAAAACGATGCTTGTCATGCTCTTATTATCGACTGCCCATGAAGATCAAATCCAAGAGCAAGAAGCTCAACAAAGCCTGGCTGCATGACCACCTGAACGACCCCTACGTGAAGCTGGCCTTGCGCGAGGGCTACCGCGCACGCGCGGCCTACAAGCTCAAAGAGATCGACGAGTTGTATCGCCTCATCCACCCGGGGCAGGTGGTGGTGGATCTCGGCGCCGCGCCCGGCGCCTGGAGTCAGTACCTGCGCCGGCGTTTCGCGCCACGCGCGGTGGGCGTGGGTGGTGCAGCGGTGGGTGAACTCGACGGCGTGATTATCGCGCTGGACGTGCTGCCCTTCGCGCCGGTGGAAGGCGTGCAGTTCATCCAGGGCGACTTTCGTGAAGACGCCGTGGCTGCACTGCTCAAACAGGCCCTGGCCGCGCGGCCGGTGGATGTGGTCGTGTCAGACATGGCGCCCAACCTCTCGGGCATCGAGTCGGCAGACGCTGCGCGCATGGAGCACCTGGTCGAGCTGGCGGTCGAGTTCGCGCTAGCCAACCTCAAGCCCGATGGCGCCTTGGTGTGCAAGGCTTTCCACGGCAGCGGCTACAGCCAGCTGGCCAAACTCTTCAAGGACAACTTTCGCGTCGTCAAGCCGATCAAGCCCAAAGCATCGCGTGACAAGTCGGCGGAAACCTTTCTCGTCGGCATTGGTCCCAAGCGGCGCTGAGGTGTCACGAAATGCGTCGTGGCGATGGCCGTAAACGCCGTATTCGCACCGGTTTTCGGGGGCTTTCGAAATCGGGCTGTGGCACTTGACTCCTCTAGAATCAACCCTATATGCCGTGGGTTCCGGCGCGCCACACTTGGTGCTGCCGGCCTCCTGAATCTCAAGAAGGAAGCGCATTGAACAATCAATGGTTCTCCAAAGTCGCTGTTTGGTTGGTGATCGCCCTCGTGCTCTTCACCGTGTTCAAGCAGTTCGACCGTGGGGTCGCGTCAGGCAATCAGGTCGGTTACTCCGACTTCCTTGACGAGGTGCAGGCCAAGCGCATCAAGAGCGTGACGCTGCAAGAAGGTGCGGGCGGCACCGAGATCCAGGCCACCACCACCGACGACCGGCGCCTACGCGTCAACGCCACCTACCTTGACCGCGGCCTCATCGGTGACCTGCGCAACAGTGGCGTGAAGTTCGACGTCAAGCCGCGCGAAGAGCCATCGCTCCTGATGAGCATCCTCGTCAGCTGGGGCCCGATGCTGCTTTTGATTGGCGTCTGGATCTACTTCATGCGCCAGATGCAAGGCGGCGGCAAAGGCGGCGCCTTCAGCTTCGGCAAGAGCAAGGCGCGCATGCTCGACGAGGCCAACAACACCACCACGTTTGCTGACGTGGCGGGCTGCGACGAGGCCAAAGAAGAAGTCAAAGAGCTGGTCGATTTCCTCAAAGACCCGGCCAAGTTCCAGAAGCTCGGCGGCCGCATTCCGCGTGGCGTTTTGCTCGTCGGCCCCCCGGGCACCGGCAAGACGCTGCTGGCCAAGGCTATCGCGGGCGAAGCCAAGGTGCCGTTCTTCAGCATCTCGGGCTCTGACTTCGTGGAGATGTTTGTAGGCGTGGGCGCCGCGCGCGTGCGCGACATGTTCGAGCAGGCCAAGAAGAGCTCGCCCTGCATCATCTTCATCGACGAGATCGACGCCGTGGGCCGTCACCGTGGTGCCGGCTTGGGCGGTGGTAACGACGAGCGTGAGCAGACACTGAACCAGATGCTCGTCGAGATGGACGGCTTCGAGACCAACGTCGGCGTCATCGTCATGGCCGCGACCAACCGGCCCGACATCCTCGACCCCGCGCTGCTGCGCCCGGGCCGCTTCGACCGCCAGGTCTACGTCACGCTGCCCGACATTCGTGGCCGTGAGCAGATCCTCAACGTGCACATGCGCAAGGTGCCGGTGGGGCAGGACATTCGCGCCGACCTCATCGCGCGTGGCACGCCGGGCTTTTCGGGTGCTGACCTTGCTAACTTGGTGAATGAGGCGGCACTCTTCGCAGCGCGCCGCAACGGCCGTGTCGTCGAGATGGTCGACTTCGAAAAGGCCAAAGACAAGATCATCATGGGCACCGAGCGCAAGTCCATGGTGATGGACGAAGAAGAGCGCCGCAACACCGCTTACCACGAGGCCGGCCACGCGCTGATTGCGCGCTTGCTGCCCAAGCTCGACCCTGTGCACAAGGTGACGATCATTCCGCGCGGCGGCGCTCTGGGCGTGACGGTCTCGCTGCCCGAGAAAGACCGCTACAGCACCGACAAGATCTTGATGCTGAGCCGCATCTCCATGCTCTTTGGTGGCCGCATTGCCGAAGAAGTGTTCATGAACCAGATGACCACCGGTGCCAGCAACGACTTCGAGCGCGCCACGCAAATCGCGCGCGACATGGTCATGCGCTACGGCATGACCGACAAGCTTGGCCCCATGGTCTACGCTGAAAACGAGGGCGAAGTGTTCCTCGGCCGCTCGGTCACGAAGACCACCAACGTGTCTGAAGAAACCATGCGCACGGTCGACGGCGAAGTGCGCCGCATCCTCGACGAGCAGTACGCCATTGCGCGCAAGCTGATCGAAGAGAACAAAGAGCGCATGCATGCCATGGCGGGAGCCTTGCTCGAATGGGAAACCATCGACGCCGAGCAGATCGACGACATCATGGCCGACAAGCCACCGCGCCCACCCAAGGACTGGACGCCCCCGGCGTCGAAAGCCAGCAGCACGGTCCCGCCGGTGAACCCCGACGGCGCGCCGGCCACGGCCTGAGCGGCCTGCGCTTGAGGCAACCACGGGGCTTCGGCCCCGTTTTCTATGGCGCGGCGCGGCGTACTAATCCGCACAAGCGGCGCACCGTGTAGGACGACGTAGGGCAGGCGCCCACGACAATGCGCGACGCAGGAGTACACCCCATGAGCAGAACCTATTTCGGCACCGACGGCATCCGCGGCACGGTGGGCACCGCCCCCATCACGCCGGACTTCATGCTGCGCCTGGGCCATGCCGTGGGCCGCGTGCTCAGGCGCAGCAGCGACAAACCCACGGTGGTGATCGGCAAAGACACGCGCATCTCGGGCTACATGATCGAGTCATCACTCGAAGCCGGTTTTGCTTCGGCCGGTGTCGACGTGCTCTTGAGCGGCCCATTGCCCACACCGGGTGTCGCTTACCTCACACGTGCGCTGCGCCTGGACCTTGGCGTCGTCATCAGCGCGTCGCACAACCCTTTCGACGACAACGGCGTCAAGTTCTTCTCGGCGCGTGGTGAAAAGCTGCCCGACGAGTGGGAGCGCGACGTCGAAGCCGCACTGCTTGAAGCCCCGCAATGGGTCGACTCGGCGGGCCTGGGCAAAGCGCGCCGACTCAGCGACGCGAGTGGGCGCTACATCGAATTTTGCAAGAGCACGATCCCGCACACGCTGTCGCTGCGCGGTGTGAAGATCGTCATCGACGCGGCGCACGGCGCGGCCTACCACGTCGCACCCGATGTCTTTCACGAGCTCGGCGCCAGCGTCATCAAGATTGGTTGCAGCCCCGATGGCTTGAACATCAACCAAGGCTTTGGCGCGACCTCACCACAAGCGCTGGTGCGGGCGGTGGCCGAGCACCGTGCCGACTACGGCATCGCACTCGACGGCGACGCCGACCGGCTGCAGATGGTCGACGCGCAGGGCCGACTCTTCAACGGCGACGAGTTGCTGTATGTCATGGCCGCCGACCGCCTGTCGCAGCAGCAGCCCGTGCCCGGTGTGGTGGGCACCTTGATGACCAACATGGCCGTGGAGCTTGCGCTCAAGGCGTTGAAGGTGCCGCTGGTGCGCGCCAAGGTGGGCGACCGCTACGTGCTCGAAGAGCTGGCCGCGCGCGGCTGGCAACTCGGCGGCGAAGGCTCGGGCCACTTGCTGGCCCTGGACCGCCACACCACTGGCGACGGCATTGTCAGCGCGCTGCAAATCCTTTACGCGGCGCGGCGCAGCGGCATGTCCATCGCTGCCTTGCTCGAAGGCGTGACGCTCTTCCCCCAGACGCTCATCAACGTGCGCTTGCCCGAAGGCAGCGACTGGAAGACCAACGCCGCGCTGGACAAGGCGCGCATGGGTGCCGAGGCCGAACTTGGCGACGCTGGCCGGGTGCTGATTCGCGCGTCGGGCACCGAGCCCGTGCTGCGCGTGATGGTCGAAGCGCGCGACGGCGCGTTGGGCAAGCACTGCGCGGAGCGCATGGCCGCCGCAGCGGCGGCGGGTTGAGAGCGACCGCTTGGCGTTAGCGCCGGGGCGGCATCAGCACGCGGTCGATCACGTGCACCACGCCGTTGCTGGCGCGTACGTCGGCCGTTAGGACCACCGCGTCTTCCACCGTCACGAAGCTGCCGGCTTTGGACAGGGCGACGTTGGCGCCTTGCACCGTCTTGGCGTTGCCGGTTTTCACGTCGGCCGCGGCAACCTGGCCAGCGAGCACGTGAAAGCTCAGCACCGAACGCAGCAGCTCCTTGTTTGCGGCCAGCTCGTCAAGGGTCTTCTTGGGCACGGCCTTGAATGCTTCGTCGTTGGGCGCGAACACCGTGTAGGGGCCGGCGGCGCGCAACGTGTCGGCCAGGCCCGCTTCATTGATCAGGCGCGCCAGGGTGGATAGCTGCGGCGTGCGTGCAGCCGTATCGACAATGCTGGTTGGCATCGGTGCGGTGGCGCAGGCACTCAAACCGGCAGCAACAATGGACACAAGCATCAGGGTGGCGGCGCGGCGGGCGTGGGCAATCTTGGCGGTCATGGACTCGGTCTCCTAGGGTTTGGCGGAACAACCCGCAGGCTAGGCATGGCTGATGTCAACGACATGACACTCGTGTGACAGACGCGCCCCGGAGCTGTCATGCAGTTGTCACACGCGCTTTTTACAGTCGTGGCCAAACCCCGATGCAAGCACCCAAGGACAGCCCATGAATTCGTCGACCTTTCGCACCCTAGCCACGACCTTTGCCGCACTTGCCTTTGCCTCCAGCGCATTGGCACAAGATGCCACAGGCGCGGGCGCCACCTTCCCCGCACCGCTGTACGCCAAGTGGGCCGACAGCTACAACAAGGCCACCGGCGCACGCATCAACTACCAATCGGTAGGCTCGGGCGCGGGCTTGCGCCAGATCCGCGGCAAGACCGTCGACTTCGGCGCTTCGGACATGCCACTGACCGACGCCGAGCTCGTCAAAGACGGCCTTGTGCAGTTCCCCACCGTCATCGGCGGTGTGGTGCCGGTGATCAACGTCAAGGGCGTGGCGCCCGGCCAGTTGCGTCTGACTGGCGCGGTGCTGGGCGACATCTACCTGAACAAGGTCACCAAGTGGAATGACCCAAGCATCGCTGCGCTCAACCCGGGCGTTGGCCTGCCCGACGCCGCGATTGCGGTGGTGCGCCGTGCCGATGGCTCTGGCACAACCTTCATCTTCACCAATTACCTGTCCAAGGTGAACGCCGAATGGAAGGCCAAGGTCGGTGAAGGCACGGCCGTGAATTGGCCCACCGGTGCGGGTGGCAAAGGCAACGAGGGCGTCGCGGCCTTTGTGCAGCGCCTGCCCAATTCGATTGGCTATGTCGAGTATTCGTACGCCACCTCGAACAAGATGACGCACACGCTTTTGCGTAACCAGGCGGGTAGTTTTGTGGCGCCAGACGACACCACCTTCAAGGCCGCGGCAGCCGGTGCGGAATGGTCTAAGAGCTTCTATCAAATCCTCACCGAGCAGCCCGGCAAAGACAGCTGGCCCATCACCGGTGCCACCTTCATCATGATGCACAAGGCGCAAGACAAGCCAGTGCAAGCAGCCATTGCCTTGAAGTTCTTCGATTGGGCGCTCACCGGCGGCGACAAGATGTCGACCGAGCTCGAGTACGTGCCGTTGCCGGACAGCGTGAAGGCGTTGGTTCGTCGTGAGTGGGCCAATATCAAGGACAGCGCAGGCAAACCCGTCGCCTTCAAGTGACCAGCCACTAGGCCAGCGCAGCCCCCAACCGCCGAGCATCGCAACCATGGCCGCTACACTTCCTGCCACCCCCTACAACGCAGAAGAGACGATGCAATCCATGGACTCGGTGGCCCGAGGCGGTGGCCCACCGCAGCGGCAACGCCGCGCCCCATGGGCCGACACGATATTCGCCGTGATGGCCCATGGCGCTGCATGGATCACGCTGTTGTTGCTGGCCGGCATCATCGCCTCGTTGGTCGTCGGCGCCTGGCCCGCCATCTATGAGTACGGACTGAGTTTTCTGTGGCGCAGCGAGTGGGACCCCGTGAGCGACAAGTACGGTGGCCTGGTGATGATCTACGGCACGCTGGCGACCTCATTCATCGCGTTGGTCATCGCCGTGCCGGTGAGTTTTGGCATTGCCATCTTCCTCACCGAGCTTTCGCCCAAGTGGCTGCGTCGCCCGCTGGGCGTGGCGGTGGAGTTGCTGGCGGCGGTGCCCAGCATCGTCTACGGTATGTGGGGCTTGATGGTGTTCGGCCCGATTCTCGCGACCTACGTGCAGCAACCCGCGCAGGCGCTGTTTGCTAACGTTCCATGGGTGGGCACGCTGGTGTCGGGTGCGCCGGTGGGCATAGGCATCCTGTCGGCCGGCATCATCTTGGCGATCATGATCATTCCCTTCATCGCTGCGGTGATGCGCGACGTTTTCGACGTCACGCCGCCGATGCTCAAGGAGTCGGCCTACGCGCTGGGCTCGACGACCTGGGAAGTGGTGTCGCGTGTGGTGCTGCCCTACACCAAGAGCGGCGTCGTCGGCGGCATCATGCTGGGGCTGGGCCGCGCACTTGGCGAGACGATGGCGGTGACTTTCGTCATCGGCAACTTCAACCAGCTCGACAACCTCTCGCTCTTTGCCGCCGCCAACAGCATCACCTCGGCCATTGCCAACGAGTTCGCCGAAGCCAGCCCCGGGCTGCATCAGGCGTCGTTGATGTACCTGGGGTTGATCCTCTTCTTCATCACCTTCGTGGTGCTGAGCTTGTCCAAACTGCTCCTGGCGCAGTTGCGCAAGGGCGAAGGTGCACGCTCATGAGCATGGCTGCTCTGGACCGCTCGCGCCTGGCCATGCATGCCCGGCGCAAACGTGTGAATGCCATCGCACTGGCTTTGTCGTTGATGGCGATGGCCTTCGGTTTGTTCTGGCTCGCCTGGATCCTCTTCGAGACGATCCGACTCGGTGTTGGCGGCCTGGCCGTCACGGTCTTTACGCAGATGACACCACCACCGAATGCCACGACTGGGGGCCTGGCCAACGCCATCGTGGGCTCGGGCATCATGGTCGGCATGGCCACCCTGATCGGCACGCCCATCGGCGTGCTGGCCGGCGTCTATCTCGCCGAATACGGCAAGGGCACTTGGCTCGGCCGCATCACGCAGTTCATCAACGACATTCTGCTGTCGGCGCCTTCCATCGTCATCGGCCTCTTCATTTACGCAGTGGTGGTCGCGCGCTTTCGCAGCTTCTCGGCCTTCGCGGGTGTGCTGGCCTTGTCGCTCATCGTAATTCCGGTCGTCGTACGTACCACCGAGGCCATGCTCAGCCTGATCCCCAACGCGCTGCGTGAAGCTGCCTATGCGCTGGGCACACCGAAGTGGAAGGTGATCCTGGCGGTGACGCTCAAGGCTTCGCGCGCCGGCGTTGTGACGGGCGTGCTCTTGGCACTGGCGCGCATCGCTGGCGAGACGGCGCCGCTGCTCTTCACCGCGCTGTCGAACCAGTTCTTCACCATGAACTTGGGCGAGCCCATGGCCAGCTTGCCGGTGACGATCTTCAAGTTCGCCATGAGCCCCTACGAGAACTGGCGCGACTTGGCCTGGGCGGGCGTCTTCATCATTACGCTAGGTGTGCTGGCGCTGAACATCCTGGCGCGCGTGCTCTTTCGCAACAAGCTATGACAACAAACCACCCGACCGAGGCCACCGCATCATGGACATGAAGGTCGACCTGCCCACCAGCGAGAGGGTCAAGATCTCGGTGCGTGACTTGAACTTCTACTACGGTAGTTTTCACGCGCTCAAGCACATCAACCTGGACGTGCCTGAGCACCGGGTAACGGCCTTCATCGGCCCTTCGGGTTGCGGCAAGAGCACTTTGTTGCGCACCTTGAACCGCATGTTCGAGCTCTACCCCGAGCAGCGCGCGGAGGGCTTGGTGACGATGGATGGCGAAGACATCCTCAAGACCAAGCTCGACGTGTCTTTGATCCGTGCGAAGATCGGCATGGTCTTCCAGAAGCCCACGCCTTTCCCGATGTCGATCTACGACAACATCGCCTTCGGCGTGCGCCTCTTCGAGGCCTTGCCGCGCGTGGAAATGGACGAGCGTGTGGAGTGGGCCTTGAAGAAGGCGGCACTGTGGGGTGAGGTCAAAGACAAGCTGGCGCAAAGTGGCTCGGGCCTGTCGGGCGGGCAGCAGCAGCGTTTGTGCATCGCACGAGGTATCGCCATCAAACCCGAGGTGCTGCTGCTAGACGAGCCCTGTTCGGCGCTGGACCCCATCTCCACCGGCAAGATCGAGGAGCTGATCCACGAACTCAAGGCCGACTACACGGTGGTCATCGTCACCCACAACATGCAGCAAGCCGCGCGTTGCAGCGACTACACCGCGTACATGTACCTGGGTGACCTGGTGGAGTTCGGGCCGACGTCCGAGCTCTTCATGAAGCCCAAGAAGAAGGACACCGAGGACTACATCACCGGGCGTTTCGGTTGATGCCTTCACTGCCAAGGACAAGCCCATGAGCGACAAACATCTCTCCACGCAATTCGACGCCGAGCTCAGTGGCATATCCGGCCGCGTGCTCGAAATGGGCGTGCTGGTTGAATCGCAGGTGGTGCTGGCCATGCAGGCGCTGTCGCAGTTCCACGCTGAAACCGCCAGCGAAGTGTTGACGGTGGAGGAGCGCGTCAACCAGATGGAGATGGAGATCGACCGCGATCTCTCGGCGATCATCGCGCGGCGCCAGCCCACGGCTCGCGATTTGCGTTTGCTCATCGCCGTCAGCAAGGCTATTGCCAACCTTGAACGTGTGGGTGACGAGGCCGCGCGCATTGCGCGCATGGTGCTGCGTTTGATCGACGCCGGCATGTCCACCCGCATGCGCCTGCCGGTGAGTGACGTGGAGTTTGAAGCGCAGTTGGCGATCGCGCAGCTGCGCAAGGCGCTGGACGCCTTCGCGCGTCTGGACACCGCCAAGGCGCTTGAAGTCCTGAAGCAAGACGACCAGATCGACCAGGAGTTCGACGGCCTCTTGCGCAAGCTCATCACCTACATGATGGAAGACCCGCGCACCATCTCGGCGAGCATCGACCTAGTGTTCGTGGCCAAGGCGATCGAGCGCATCGGCGACCACGCCAAGAACCTGGCCGAGGCCATCATCTACATCGTCAAAGGCACGGATGTGCGCCACACCTCGATGGACAAAGTTGAGCATGCGGTGCGCTGAGCGGGCGGTGGCGCTGTGAGCGCCATCTTGGTGGTGGAGGACGAAGCGGCGATTGCCGAGCTGGTGTCCCTCAACCTACGCCACGCCGGCTTTGATGTGCTGCTTGCGGCCACAGCCGAAGCCGCGCAGGAGCAGATCGACCGCGTGCTGCCTGACCTCGTGCTGCTGGACTGGATGCTGCCCGGTCAGAGTGGTTTGCAGCTGGCGCGGCGCTGGCGCAACGAGCAGCGCACGCGTGACCTGCCCATCATCATGCTGACCGCGCGCGCCGGCGAGAGCGACAAGATCGGCGGCCTCGACGCAGGCGCTGACGACTACCTGACCAAGCCGTTTTCAACGCAGGAATTGCTCGCGCGCATTCGTGCGGTGTTGCGCCGGCGCGCGCCCGAGGCGCTGAACAGCGCGGTGGAAGTCGCGGGCTTGCAGCTCGACCCGGCCACGCACCGTGTGTCGCGCCGCATCGGCGAGCTGCAACGCGACGTCAAGCTGGGCCCCACCGAATTTCGCCTGCTGCACTTCTTCATGACGCACCCCGAGCGCGTGCATAGCCGCGCGCAGCTGCTCGACCGCGTTTGGGGCGACCATGTCTTCATTGAAGAGCGTACGGTCGACGTGCACATCAAGCGCTTGCGCGAAGCCCTGGCGCCGGTGGAGTGCGCCGCGCTGATCGACACCGTGCGCGGTGCCGGTTACCGCCTCACTGCGCACAGCATGGCGGTATGAGGCTGCACCGCTGATGTCGTGGCTGCCACGCGCCTTGCTGCTGGTGCTGGCCATGCTGTTAGGCGCATGGCTGGCCGCGTGGGCGGCGGACGGCCAAGCGATGCGCCTGGCCTGGGCGTTGGCAGGCGGCGCAACGGGCGTCATGCTGGCGTCGATGTTCGAAGCCATACGTGGCCAGCGGCTGATGAACTGGCTGCGTGGCCAACACCTGGAGCAGGCACCGCGTGGCACCGGCTTTTGGGGCGAGCTCGGCTATCGCATGGAAAAACTCTTGCGTGAACAAGACCGGCGGCTGGGCAGTGAGCAGCAGCGGCTGGTGCAGTTCTTGAGCGCGATTGAGGCCTCGCCCAACGGTGTGCTTTTGCTCGACGCTGACGAAAAAATCGAGTGGTGCAACGCCGTGGCCGCCGACCACTTTGGCCTGGACCCCGTGCGCGACCGCCAACAGCGCGTGACCAACCTCGTGCGCTCGCCCATCTTTGTGCAGCACCTGCAAGTTGGCGACTTCTCGCAGCCGGTGTCGGTGGCCGACGCCGTCAGCGCTCGCAGCCTGACCGTGCTGGTTCGGCCCTATGGCGAGGGCCTGAAGCTCGTGTTGACGCAAGACATCACCGAGCGCGAGCGCGCTGAGGCCATGCGTCGCGACTTTGTCGCCAACGTCTCGCATGAGATCCGCACGCCGCTCACCGTGTTAGCCGGCTTCGTCGAGACCATGATCTCGGTTCCCTTGACCGAAACTGAGCGTCAACGTGTGCTGATGCTGATGACGCAGCAAAGCGACCGCATGCAGGCGCTGGTGGCCGACCTGCTGACGCTGGCGCAGCTCGAAGGCAGCCCGCGCCCCGCAAGCGACCGCTGGATCTCGGTGGCCGCCTTGATGCGTGGCATTGAGGCGGATGCCGCGTCGTTGTCACGTCAGCGCCACGCGCTGGCTTTTAGTGGTGGTGACGACGCCGAAATCGCCGGCAGCGACGCCGAGCTGCACAGCGCGCTGGGCAACCTGGTGAGCAACGCCGTGCGCTACACGCCCGAGGGTGGCCGCATCGCCGTGAGCTTCAACTGGCGCGACGACGGAGGGGCGCAGATCGACGTGGCCGACAGTGGCCTCGGGATCGCGCGCGAACACATCCCGCGGCTGACCGAGCGCTTCTACCGCGTCGACAGCAGCCGCTCGCGCGAAACGGGCGGCACGGGCCTGGGTTTGTCGATCGTCAAGCATGTCGTGCAGCGCTTGGGCGGCGAGGTCGACATTGAGAGCGAGCCGGGCCGCGGCTCGCGCTTTCGCCTGGTGCTGCCGGCTGCGCGGCTGCGCCATGTGCAAGCCGCCGCCGCGGCGCCGCACGAGCACGTGCACTGATCAGGGCGCCATGCCGCGGCGGTAAATTGCTGTCAGCTCAGCACGGTCGGTGGGGCGCTGCACTTCGGCGATGGCGACCCAGTTGCCCGCAGGTGCCGCTGCCCGCGCATTGCGCGTCACACGAAGCAGGTAGCTGCATTGCATGTCCGCCAGCGCTTCAAGCCTGGCATCCACGCGATAGCGCCCGCCATGCTCCAGCGCCGCCAACACCACGCGGCTAGCACCGGGGGCGAGCAGGCACGAGCCAGCGGGAACGTGTTGCGCCACGCGCTCCAGCCAGGGCCGGCTGCTTCGGGCGTAGTCCAGCGGCGCCAGCCACAGCGTCATCGTGAGCAGCCAGCACAAGGCCACACCGCCTGCGGGCAGCACGAGGCTCTTCCACAGCGCTTCACGGTGGCGGCCCGTGCGCCAGCGCACGAGCCAGATCCAGGCCACCGTGCCCAGCACGGCAAGCAAGAGTGCTAACGGTGAAAAGGTAGACACAAATCCGGGCAAGAGCCGCGCCATGTTGGCCGCCGGCTTGGCCGGCACACCGGTCTGCAGCGCCAGGTAGATGACCCAGACAAAGAGTGCGCACAGCGTGAAGAAGAACATCGAAAACCAGTCGATGGCGGCGGCTGTGCTGCGCTTGAAGGTCGGCAAGGCAAAGGCCGCCAGCACGGCCATGCCGGGCACGCCCAGCATCAAGGCGCGGTCGGAGCCGCCCATCAGCAAGTTCGCCCCCAAGGCCACCAGCACCAGCGACAAAGGCACGGCAATATGGCGGTGTGCGAGGTGGGCGCGCCAGCGCCATAGCGTCCAGACCACGAAGGGCCAGCTCGGCCAAAGGAACCAGACCCATTGGCGTGCGGTGGCCAGCAGCTCCGCGCCACTCAGCACTTCACCGCGCCAGCGCCAGGCCGACAGGGCGGTCGCCAACGCAGCCGCCGCCAGCAGCGTGGCCACCAGCCAGGGCCACAGCGCGCGCACCTGCGCGTAGGCCGAGCGGCTGCACACCAACCAGCCGCCCAGGCCCAGCGCCACGGCCATGCTGGGCGCGCCGCTGCCGGCCATGACGAGCAGCGCCGCCACCGTCGCCACGCGTGCTTGCCACACGCGAAAGGGTGCGGCCGCCAGGCCGTAGAGAAAGAGGCTGGCGCCGCTGAGCTGCGCGAGCTCGGGGGTGGTCTCGTGGCCGAGCAGCAAGAGGCCCAGCGTCGCCACCACGGCGAGCAAGGCACCGTCGGCAATCGCCCGCGCGTAGTCCACGGGCTCGGCCTCACCACCAAAGGCGAACGCCAGCGGCTGCGCGTGCGGTGTTCGCGCCAGGTGAAAGGTGGCGTACCAGGTCAGCACCAGGGTCGCCACTAACAGTAAAGCGAAGGGCACACGCGCGGCGACGGCCGGCTCGACCAGCGGCGACAGCAACAAGATAAAAGCGGCGCCTAGCCAGTGCGGCAGCAGCGCCAGGTCGGCCAGCGGCATGGCACCCAGTGCCGGCGCAAACCACGGCGTGCGGCCCTCAGCGATGCCCGCCATCTGCGCGAAGGCCACAAGATCAGCATTGCGCCAAGGGTCGCGCCCGAAGAGGCCCGGCAAGACATAGGCAGCGCACAGCAGCAGCAATGCGGCGCGCGGCAGGCGGCGTGCGCCGCGCTGGGTCACCAGGGCAGGGGAGGGCAGGTTCACGGCGGTGGATGATGCATGAGCATGCGTCTGACGCGGCACGGGGCCGGGCCAGACGATGCGCGCGCCCAAGAAGAAGGGCAGCCGAAGCTGCCCTTGCTGACTACCGTGCTGGTTTGCCGATGGCCTATTCGGCGGTCGGGGCCGCAGCCGGGGCCTTCTTCATGCCCACGCGCGCAAACTTGTTGCGGAACTTCTCCACGCGGCCGCCCAGGTTGTCAATGCTCTTTTGCGTGCCCGTGTAGAACGGATGCGTTTCGCTGGTGCTTTCCACCTTCATCAGCGGCAGCTCGCGGCCGTCGTCCATCTTGATCGTCTCTTTGGTCGTCAGGCACGAGCGCGTGACGAACTTGAAGCCGTTGCTCAGGTCGACGAAACAAACGTCGCGGTAGCTGGGGTGAATGCCGTCTTTCATGGGGTGCTTTCTTGCAGTGGTGGTAGCCACGCCGAAACGTTTTCAGCGCACTTGCCTGGGGGTGGGAAGGTTGAAATTATAGGTGGCGTGATGTTGCGGGTGACATTGAGCAAGCGCAGGCCGCGCTCAGCCGCCGCGCCGCATCATGTCGAAGAAGTCCAGGTTGTTCTTGGTCGCCTTCATCTTCTCAAGCATGAACTCCATCGACTCGATCTCGTCCATGGGGTAGAGCAGTTTGCGCAGGATCCAGGTCTTTTGCAGGATCTCGGGCTTGAGCAGCAGCTCTTCGCGGCGCGTGCCCGACTTGTTGATCAATATCGACGGGTAGACGCGCTTTTCGGCCATACGCCTATCGAGGTGGATCTCGCAATTGCCCGTGCCCTTGAACTCTTCGTAAATCACCTCGTCCATGCGGCTGCCGGTGTCGATCAGCGCGGTGCCGATGATGGTCAGCGAGCCGCCTTCTTCGACATTACGAGCGGCACCAAAGAAGCGCTTGGGCCGCTGCAGCGCGTTGGCGTCGACGCCACCGGTGAGTACCTTGCCGGATGAGGGCAGCACGTTGTTGTAGGCGCGGGCCAGGCGGGTGATCGAGTCGAGCAGGATGACGACATCCTTCTTCAACTCGACCAGTCGCTTCGCGCGCTCAATCACCATCTCGGCCACTTGCACGTGGCGTGCGGCGGGCTCGTCAAAC
>JANMMH010000785.1:0-2382 GCA_031373055.1 Rubrivivax sp.
ACGCCAGCCAGGCGCCTTGCACAGCAGGTTTACGGGGGCGACCCCAGGCCTAAAGTCCAAAGCACCATGGCCACCGCCCCAGACGCCGCACGAGAGGCCACCCGATACAAGTGGCACCGAATGTGGGCTTCAAACTGCGCGCGCAATTTGCAAGCGCAGATGCCGTATTTCAGGGCAGCGTTCAAAGACGCCGCTCCATTCAACCCGAAAGACCCTCATGAAGACCTTCAGCGCCAAACCGGCCGAGGTGACGCACGAGTGGTTTGTGATTGACGCCACCGACAAGGTGCTCGGACGTGTTGCCAGCGAAGTGGCACTCCGTTTACGCGGCAAGCACAAGGCCATTTACACGCCTC
Organism: Rubrivivax sp.; assembly: GCA_031373055.1. Taxonomy (GTDB): domain Bacteria; phylum Pseudomonadota; class Gammaproteobacteria; order Burkholderiales; family Burkholderiaceae_C; genus Rubrivivax. The sequence continues at coordinate 357 of JANMMH010000785.1, forward strand.
ACGTCGACACCGGTGATTTCATCGTCATCGTCAACGCCGAAAAGATCCGCGTCACCGGCGCCAAAGCCACCGACAAGATCTACTACCGCCACTCGGGCTACCCCGGCGGCATCTACGCCACGCCGTTCAAGGACATGCAGGCCAAACACCCCGGTCGCGCCCTTGAAAAAGCCGTCAAAGGCATGCTGCCCAAGGGCCCGCTGGGCTACGCGATGATCAAGAAGCTGAAGGTTTATGCCGGTGCAACGCACCCGCATACCGCGCAGCAGCCCAAGACACTGGACCTCTGAGGACACGCTGATGATCGGACCATGGAACTACGGCACCGGCCGCCGCAAATCGTCGGTGGCACGTGTCTTCATCAAGAAGGGCACCGGCCAAATCGTCATCAATGGCAAGACCATCGATGAATACTTTGGTCGCCAGACCTCCATCATGATCGTCAAGCAGCCCCTGCTCTTGACGGCCAATGACGGTGCGTTTGACATCAAGATCAACGTGCATGGCGGTGGTGAATCTGGCCAGGCCGGCGCTGTGCGCCATGGCATCACGCGCGCCTTGATCGACTACGACACCGCGCTCAAGCCTGATCTGAGCTGTGCCGGCTTCGTGACGCGTGATGCGCGCGAAGTCGAGCGCAAGAAGGTCGGCCTGCACGGCGCCCGCCGTCGTAAGCAGTTCAGCAAGCGCTAAACACGCACTGTGGTCCCGGCGTGCACGCGCACGCTGGCGACTCACAAACCCATGCGCTGGAAACTGCTGCGTCGAAGGCTTTCGGTCAGTGCACCGAGGATGATCGTGCGCAGCCACCTGCCCTGGCCTTTGCGCTGGGCTGTGGTGGCCGTGATGCTTGGCTTCTCGGCGGCTTTGGCGTTGTGGGCCTTTGAGTTCGGCAAGGACATTGCCGGTCTCGATCGCAACGCCAAGGAGGAACTGGCCCAGTTGCGTGGTGAGGTCACCAAGCTGCGTGCCGACCACGCGCAGGCGCAGTCGATTGCCAACACTTCGGAGAGCCTGCTCAAGGCCGAGCGCGTCACGCAAGAGCGGCTGGCCCAGCAGGTGCGCCTTCTCGAAGGCGAGCGCCAAACGCTTCAGGCCGATCTGGGCTTCTTCGAAAACCTGATGCCTGTGGCCGGCGACGCGCTCCAAGTTCGGGGCTTGCAAGCCAAGTCCCAGGCGCCCGGGCAGTTGCGCTACCAGATGCTGGTGATGCAGGCTGACAAAAGTGCCGTCGAGTTCGTCGGGCGCTACGAAATGATGCTGGTAGGTACGCGCGAGGGCCGGCCTTGGTCGCAACCCATGCCTGGCGGCGCCTTGCCTTTGCAGTTCAAGCAGTACCGACGGGTGGAAGGCGCCATCGAGCACCCCGCCGAGGCCGTGATAAAAACCGTGCAGGCCAGGGTCGTTGACAATCGGGGCGCTGTGCGCGCCACGCAAACGCTCAAGCTGTGAGCCGCCTTTGACCGGCAGCAACACCGCCCGACAGGAGAAGACCGATGTGGTTCAACAAGAAAAAGGCCCCGCCCATTCGCAGCCTGATTGGCGAGGGCATGCTGGTGCATGGCGAGCTGCGGTTTGCCGAAGGCTTGCGCATCGACGGTGAAGTTTTCGGTGATGTCATGGCCGAAGGCGCGCATAGCTTGCTTATCGTCAGTGAAAATGCCCGCATCCACGGCAAGGTCAGGGCCAGCCATGTGATCATCAACGGGGAGATCAAAGGCCCCGTGCAGTGCGATGAGATGCTGGAGCTGCAGCCCAAGGCGCGCATCACCGGCGACGTGCGTTATGAGCTGCTAGAAATGCATGTCGGCGCCGTCATCGACGGCGAGCTCAGATCGCTGAAGCATGGCGAGAAACCAGCCTTGAAGCTGGCCGCATCGAACGAAGTTTGAATATCCGTAGTTGCTGTACCCAGGAGTTGCCACCATGAATGCGATCGCACAAACACTGTCCCCGTCCATCGACATGCCACCTGCACCGCTGGTCTTCACGGACAGTGCGGCCGACAAGGTCAAGCAGCTTGTCG
>JANMMH010000806.1:0-7609 GCA_031373055.1 Rubrivivax sp.
TGCGCACGCTGCTTGGGCTCGAAGGCCTGGACCACAGCCTGAACCCGGTGGGCTTTCAGGACTACCTGGCCTACCGCTACAACCTCGCACCCTACACGCAGTTCAAGCACATCGAGCGCTTGCCTGCGGGCTGCTTCACCACTTGGCGCGACGGCCAACGCAGCACCACGCGCTTCGCGGGTATCCAGGTGCAAGAGCCCGCCGTGGCGCGCAGCGAGGCCGACTACCGCGACGAGCTCGACCACCTGCTCGGCCGCGCCGTGAAGTCGCAGTTGATGGGTGAAGTGCCCATCGGCGTGCTGCTCAGCGGCGGCCTCGATTCAAGTGCGATTGCCTCCTACGTCCACGCCGCAGGCGCGCGGCTCAAGGCTTACAGCATCGGCTTGCGTGAGGTCAACGAGTTCGCGTACTCACGCGCCGTGGCCAAGCAGTTTGACCTCGACTATGTGGAGCTGTGCCTGTCGCAAGACGAGCTGCGCAGCGGCATGGACGCCGTCATCGGCCAGCTCGACGAACCCATGGCCGACCCGGCGTGTTTTGCGCTCTCGCGGCTGTGCCAGCGCATCCGCGAAGACGTGACCGTAGTGCTCTCGGGCGAAGGCGGCGACGAGATGTTTGCCGGCTACGACCAGCATGCGCTGGCCCTGGACCCCACGCTTAACAAAGACAGCACCTTCGGCCGCTTCTTTTGGCTCAGCTCGAACGACGTGCGCGTGAACGAGCTGCTGCGCGACAAGGCCATGCCGCTACACCACCTGCGCCATCGCGCCATCTATGACCAGGCCGACACGGCGCTGAACGGCATGCTGGCGTTCGAGCTGTCCACGTGGATGCCCGAGAACCTGATGATGAAGGCCGACAAGGTGCTGATGGCGCACTCGCTCGAAGGCCGCTTCCCTTTCCTGGACCTGGACGTCTATCGCTTCGCGTCCAAATTGCCGCAGAGCATGAAGCTGCCGCACGCCGGGTCGAGCAAACATGTGCTGCGCCAGCTCATGCGCGGCCGGCTGCCCGCCAGCGTGATCGAGCGGCCGAAGATGGGCTTCACGGTGCCGCCGGTGTACTTTCTGGAGCCCATGCGCGCGCGGCTTGAAGAAGCGATAGCCCGGCTGCGCAGCACGCCTGTCGCCGACGTGCTGGACCTTGATCAAATCCACGCACTTCTTGAGCGTTATTACGGCGGCGACGCCAGGCTTTTCATGAAGGTGTGGAACGTCGCGGTGTTGATGCTGTGGTGGGTGGATGTCTACCCAACCGTGCAGGCTAAACCGGCACCCGTCGCGTTTCCACCACCAGCTGCAGTCAACGCCCAAAAGCTCACCATCTACACCGTGCTCATCGGTGCCAAAGAGGCGTTGAACGACCCACTGGCCGAACTGCCCGCAAGCGCCACCACCGACCTCGATCTCGACTGGGTCTGCATCACCGACAACAAAGCGCTAACGTCCAAGGTGTGGAGCATGCAGCTGCTGCAAGAGCCACACCTGCCGCCAGAGAAACTCTCGCGCCGGCCCAAGGCGATGCCGCACGACTACTTCCCCGAGGCCACCTTCAGCCTCTACGTTGACAACACCGTGTCGTTTCGCCGCTTGCCGCAAGCCAGCGATTTGCAACACGGTGGCGACTACCTCTTTCGCGCCTTCCGCCACGCCACGCGCCTGACGCCCGAAGACGAAGCCGGCGCCGTGGCCTGCCTGGGTTACGACAACCTGGAGACCATTGCCGCGCAGATGGATTTCTACGCCGCGCGCCGGCCGCTTAAGACCATCACCCCGCTGACCACCGCCACCGTGCTGCTGCGCTCGCACCACCACGAGCGCGTGCAACGCTTCGGCACGCTGTGGTGGGAAAGCATCCTGGCGTTTTCCAAACGCGACCAGCTCAGCATCGACTTTGCGCGCATCGAGGCCGGCTGCGAGATCGACCACTGGCCGGGCACCTCAGAGAACAACCCCTTCGTGCACTGGCACGGCGGCCTGGGCCAGAAGCGTGTGCAGGCCAGCTTCGACGCCAGGCGCTATGCCTGGATGCACCGCGGCGATGCTACCGCGCAAGCCGACCCGAAGGCGCACTACCTGGCGCACTTTCCAGCGCACGTCCCCACGTTGGCGCAGCCATTTGATGTGCGCTTCCAGAAAGACATGCCGCTCCTGGAATACGCCTGCTGGCGCCAGCAAAGCAGCCTCGGATCCCACGTGAGCCCGCGCCGCCACATGGCACAGCCGCTGGACGCTCTGCTGGCGCCCCTGCAACGCGATGGCCTGCGCTTCTTGCTCGTGCGCGTGCAGGGCAGCCAGGCCGAGCGGGCTTTCAGCGCGGCAGAGTTCGACGCCGCCACCGCGGCAATGTCGATGTTCTTCGGCAAAGGCCAAGGCACGACGCTAGACCTCTCGGCCGATGATTTTTTTGAAGACGGCAAGGTCTACACCACCGAGCAAGCACCTTATGAAGTGGTGCTGCTGCTGGGCCTGCCGGGCGAGCAGCTTGAAGTCGCCACGCAAAAGCTCATGCGCATGATCCACCGCGAGCGCGGCAGCTGGGTCGTGGCACTCACCAGCCCGGTGCCGCTGGCCAGCGCGGCGCGTGCTGAAGGCCTGATCGGCAGCACGCTCGGTGTCACCGTTAGCAGCTCGGTGCACGCGTCGCGCCACGACGACCAGCGCGAGTCGCTGCCCAACACCGTCATCGGCTTTTCCTGGGCCAAGGTCCACGTCAGTCAAGCGGTCGAGGCCACCCCATGAACGCTACCCACACGGTGCTGTGCGACGGCGGGCTGGCGAACCGCCTGAACGCCTTGCTCTTCGCGCTGATCTTGCGCAAAAAGTTTGGCCACACCTGGCGCATTGCCTGGCCGCTGAACAACTGGTGCGGCGCAGATCTGCACGAGCTCTTGGTGCCCCCGCTGCCAGTGGACAACACGGCGCTGTCGCACTTTCGTGCGCAGGGCACGCAGTTCATGTTGATGCAGGAGAACCAGCTCGACTTCCCCGCCGAGCGCCTCCACGTGCATCACGACTTGCAGAGCTATGAGGCGTTCCGCGCCTATCTCGACAAGCCCGAAGGCATCGTCTACTTCCACAACCAGATCCCCGCCTGGGTGCCAGCTGAAGACGTCGCCGACGCCTTGCGCTCACTCACGCCCAACGCCGAGGTGGCCCGCCGCGCCTGGGACTTTTGTGTGCAGCAGCGCATCGAGCGCAGCGTGGTCGGCGTGCACATCCGCAAGACCGACTTCGGTGACGCGGTAGATGATCAGCGCCTCTTCATGCAAGTGCAGGCCAGCCCACAGCGCCACTTCGTATGCAGCGACGCAGACGAGGTCAACCAGCGCTTCGCTGCGCTGCCGCACTGCGCCGTCTTCACCAAGAGCGCCTTCCCGCAAAAGCGCGAAGCCTATGCCTCCTGGCAGCAATGGACGCGCGACAGCGACGGCCGCGCGTTCCCTTTCAACATCGAGCGCAGCGCCGCCGCCGTGGTGGAAGGCTTCATCGACCTCTTGATCCTGTCGCGCACGCAGCTGCTGCCAACGTCGAGCTCGAGCTTTCTTGCGTTCGCCCGGCTGCTGCAAAGCGCGGGCGTGTTCCAGCAACCCCTGCCCACCGAGGCCCAAGCCATGAATCCCAAACCCGTGACGCACGCCGAGCTCTTCGCGCTGCTCAATCTCATCCGCCCCTGGCAGATTGCCAGCGACGTGAAAGTGCGTCTGGGGTCTGAGAGCGACGGCGGCTACGTCATGCCCTCGATGTCGAAGAAGAGCAATATGGTGCTGTCGATCGGCATCGGCGACGAGGTGAGTTTCGACAACCAACTCGCCGAACTGGGCGCGCGTGTCTTGCAGTTCGACCACACCATCGCCAGCAGCCCGAGCACACACCCGCGCATCGAATTTCACCGCGTCGGCTGGGGGCGCGACGAGGGGCCGTTCATCAGCTTGAACAGCATGATGGGTATGCTGGACTGGGACGACGCGCGCCATCCGATCCTGAAGTTCGACACCGAAGGCGCCGAGTGGGACTGCCTGTTGGAGTCGACCACCGAAGACCTGGCCAAGTTTGAAGTGCTCGCCGGTGAGTTCCACGCCTTTGACAACCTCGTCAACCGCGAGTACTTCGACAAGGCCTACGCCGTCTTCAGCAAGCTGGCACTCACGCACCACGTGGTGCACATGCACGCCAACAACGCCGGCGGCATGGTCATGCTGGGCGGCATCCCCTTCCCGCGCCTGCTTGAGCTGACCTACCTGCGCAAAGACGCCGCGCTCTTTTCCGGCCACTCCGCCGAGCCCATCCCAGGCCCGCTGGACCGGCCCAACGTGCGCCAGCTGCCCGAGATCTATCTGCGCGCGTTTTGATTTCAAACGCACCCCGACTCATCCTGACTAACGCCCATCATGAACGCACCGCTTGAAGCCGCGAAATTCAACCTCGCGCTGGTTGACGAAAACGAGCACCTGATCCCGCGCCCCTACGGCACGCTGCAGTCGCTCAACCTCGACCACCTGTACCGCTACGCGTTCGCCAAAGGCCTGTGCTTTGGTGCCGACGTGCTGGACGCCGCCATGGGCTGCGGCTACGCCTCGCTGCTGCTGGACTGCAAGAGCTACACCGGTGTCGACATCGATCTCAATATGGTGGCGTTCGCCAATGAGGTCTACCTGCCGATGATGAAAGCCGCGCAGGGCAACGACAAGCACAGGTACCTGCAAGGCAGCGTGCTTGCGCTGCCCGTCGACAGCCAAAGCATCGACACCTTCATCAGCTTCGAGACCATCGAACACATCCAGCCCGGCGAGCTGCCGCAGTACTTTGCCGAAGCCAAGCGCGTGCTGCGCCCGGGCGGCCGCTTTGTGTGCTCCACGCCCATCTATCGCGGCGACAAGTTCGGCCTGCTCACGCGCTACCACCCGTTTGAATTCCGCTACCAGCAGTTCGAGGCCACGCTGCAAGCCAACGGCTTTGCACTGACCGAGACGCTGTACCAATGGCCGCCGCACTTCACCCTCGAACACGTGGTGCCGAGCTTGGCGCAAACGCAGCAGCAGGCGCCCTTCCTGACGATCTGCGTGTGCCGCGTCTAGAGCGACATGCGCGTCAACGTCCTCAGCTACGAACCCGCCGGCGGCTGGGTGCTCTACGACTACGCCGCGCGCCTGGTTGAGCATCTGAGGTCGCATGTCGACGAGGTGGCGCTGAACTTCGAGCAGCGGCCTGGCTTCGACGTCACCTTCCATGTGAACTACGCCAAGCTGCGTGAGATCAAGGTGCATGGCCTGCATTCGACCATGGTCACGCACATCGACCTGCCGCGAAAATTCGAGCTGGTGAAAGCGCAGGCCGCAGGTGGCGTGTGGGGCTTTTGTATGTCGGAAGAATCCACGCGGCGGCTGAATACGCTCACCGGCTTTGAGATGTTCGCCAACTTCGCGCCACCGGCCATGATGCCGGCCGAGGCGAAGCGCCTGACCGTGATGGTCTCGGGCCGCGTCTACCCCGACGGGCGCAAGAACGAGGCCTGGGCGCTGGACTTCTTCAAGGCCTTCGCACCGAGCGAGTTGCGCGTGCTGGCCATGGGCGCGCGCTGGGACACGGTGCTGGATGCGCTGCGCGCGCAGGGCTATGAAGTCGAGCTCGCTGAAGCGTTTGACCGCGAGCTCTACACGCAGTGGTTGAAACAAAGCGACCACCTGCTCTACACCGGCAACGACGAAGGCGCGCTGTCCACGCTGGACGCCATCCTGCACGGCGTGGTGCCCATCGTCACTGCGCAGGGCTACCACCTCGAACAAGAGGGCGAACTCATCAGCTTCGCCACCCAAGCGCAGCTCGTCACCATTGCCAAACAGCTGCAACACAAGCTCGCCGCCACCAACGCGATGCGCCAGCGCATGACCGATTGGGACGCCTTTGCGCGCCGTCACGTCGAGCACTGGCGCGCTCAACTCACCGGCCTGGCAGCGGCGCGACAACACGACCTGAAGGCTGCGGCCTGATCCACCGACCCGAGAAAGAGACCATGAAACGCGACTTCGAAATGCCTGTGCTGCCGCTGGTGGAACATGTCGAACACGAAGGCCAGACAGTGGCCGTGATCGTGCGGCGCGAGTTTCGCAAAGACGGCATCGAGTTCTTCACGCCGGGCCACTTTTCGCAGCAGATCGGCTATATGAACCGGCCCGCCGGCTACGTCATCGCGCCGCATGTGCACTGCGCCGTGCCGCGCGAGGTGCAGTACACGAACGAGGTGCTGTTCATCAAACGCGGCCGCGTGCGTGTGGACTTCTACAGCGCCGATCAGGTCTATCTGGAAAGCACCGTGCTGGCCTCGGGCGACGTCATCTTGCTGGCCCACGGCGGCCACGGCTTCGAGATGCTGGAGCCCACCGAAATCATCGAAGTCAAACAAGGCCCCTACGCGGGTGACCGTGACAAGCGCCGCTTTGAGGGCGTGGCCGCGAGCGACGTTCGCGTGCGCGCCAGCGGCATCGCGGCGGAGAGCCTGCGGTGATCCCAGTCAACACGCCGCTGTTGGACGGCAACGAGCGGGCCTACCTGCTTGAGTGCATTGACTCGGGTTGGATCTCGTCGGAAGGCCCCTTCATCGCGCGCTTTGAAGAGCAGTTTGCGCGGCGGGTACAGCGTGAATTCGCCGTCGCAGTGAGCAACGGCTCGGTCGCACTTGATGCCGCGGTAGTAGCACTGGGCATCGGCCCAGGCGACGAGGTCATCCTGCCCAGCTTTACCATCATCTCGTGCGCTGCGGCGGTGGTGCGCGCAGGCGCCACGCCGGTGCTGGTGGACTGTGACCCGTACAGCTTCAACATGACCGCAGAGGCCGTGCGCGCACGCATCACGCCGCGCACCAAGGCCATCATGGTGGTGCACATCTACGGCCTGCCGGTGCACATGGCGCCGATGCTGGCGCTGGCGCGTGAGTTCGGTTTGAAGGTTATTGAAGACGCCGCCGAGATGCATGGGCAGACGGACGACGGCGCGCCTTGCGGCAGCTTTGGCGACATCAGCACCTTCAGCTTCTATCCCAACAAACACATCACCACGGGTGAAGGCGGCATGGTCGTCTGCAACGACCCAGGCCTGGCCGCGCGCCTGCGCTCGCTTCGCAACCTGTGCTTCAAACCCGAACAGCGCTTTGTGCACGACGAGCTGGGCTGGAACCTGCGCATGACCAACATGCAGGCCGCCCTGGGTCTGGCGCAGCTGGAGCGGCTGGACGAGTTTGTGCCGCGCAAGCGGCGCATGGGTGCGCGCTATACCGCGCAGCTCGCCGGCACGCCGGGCTTGCAGCTGCCGCTGGTCAACACCGCGCACGCCGACAGCATTTACTGGGTCTATGCACTGGTGCTTGACGACAGCGTTGCGCTGGATGCCAAAGCCATGATGGCGCAGCTGGCCGCACGCGGCATCGGCACGCGGCCCTTCTTCTGGCCCATGCACGAGCAGCCGGTGTTTCGGCGCATGGGTTTGTTCGAAGGCGAGAGCTACCCCGTGGCCGAGCGCATTGCACGGCGCGGCTTTTACCTTCCCAGCGGCCTGGCCCTGAGCGAAGCACAGATCGACGAAGCCGCCAGTGCGGTGAAGGGCATCCTGCGTGA
>JANMMH010000819.1:0-3108 GCA_031373055.1 Rubrivivax sp.
CTTGTCGTAGCCGTAGGTGCCGGGGCCGATGACGCCTTGCGAGGGGATGGCCTGGCTGCGCCGCACGAGGCGGATTTCGCGCTCGCCGTCCACCGCCAGCGCGATGGCGCGGCGCAGGGCGATCTTGCCGGGCTCATAACCGCCCACCACCGGGTTCTCCATCGCGAAGTAGCTCATCGAGAGGTCAGCGCGCGGGTAGCGCTGCATGCGGATGTCGCGCTTTTTCAGGTTCGGCGCGATCTGGTTGTTGGGTGCGGCCGACTGGATGAAGTCGTTGGGCACCTGCTCGATGAAGTCGTTCTCATGGTTCAAGAAGGATAGCCAGCGCGGCTGGCTTTCTTCGATGATGGAGATCACCACACGGTCCACCAGCGGCAGCTTCTTGCCTTGCAATGCGCGTACTTCGGACGCTAGCTTGTAGTCCCACGCAGGCGGCACTTCGCTGTAGAGCTCTTCGCGGTAGTTGGGGTTGCGCTCGAGCACGATGCGCGAGCTGCGTTTCCACTGCACTAACTTGAACGCGCCCGTGCCCACGGGGTGTTCGCCGATCTTGTCGCCGTAGGCTTCGACCACCTCGCGCGCCATCGCGCCGATCACTGCCGAATACGTCAGTATCTCGGTCATGCGCGGCTGCGGGTCGGCCGTCTTGATCTGCAAGGTGTAGCGGTCCAGCGCACGCACGCCTTCGACTTCGCGGTCGTAGTCGAAGGGTTTCTTCGCGGCAGCAAGCTCTTTGCGCAGCTCCGTCAGGCCCAGCAGCTTCACGCTCTCCAGCAAATACAAGCGGCCGCTCTTCCAGCGCGGGTCGTAGTGGCGTTTGATCGAATAGACGTAGTCGGCGGCGGTGAGCTCACGCTTGGCGCCTTTGAAGACCGGATCGTCAGCGAAGTAAATGCCAGGCTTGATGCGGATGGTGGTGGTGCGAAAGTCGGCCGACACCTCGGGCATGGCGGCGGCCGTCTTTGGCCGCGGTGTCGTCGGGTCGGCGATGTAGTTGTTTTCGAGCGGGGCTTCGAAGATGTTGCTCAGCACGGCGGCCGAATAGAGGTCGGTGGTCTGCGCCGGGTCAAACGTCGTTTCAGCAATGGGGAAGGCGTAGCGCAGGGTCTTGAGCGCAGGGGATTTCTCCTGCGCTGGTGCCTGCGCCCGGGCTTGCAAACTCGGGCCACAGGCCAGCGCCACGACGAGCGTGAAAACGATTCGATTCATGTGCGCCGCCATCTTGAAAGGCGGCGAGTCTAGACCGCGAGGCACCCATCGCGCATCGGCAAAAGACCTTGGCTGCGGGGGCATATGCCCCGGGGGAAACCACGCCAAGGTCGGCGAACCCCGGACCCTAAACTCGCGCCTTCTTTGGCGAGCGGTGCCTTCTCATGACTGCCTATCTGATCAGACGCCTGTGGCAGATGATCCCCACGCTGGCCGGTGTCATCTTGCTGGTGTTCTCGCTTTTCAAGTTCTTCGGTGGCGACCCGGCGGAGATCCTGGGCGGCCTCAACGCCACGCCCGAACAGGTCGACGCTATTCGCCAGCAGCTCGGCCTGAACGAGCCCTGGTTCGTACAGCTCTGGATCTTTGTCAAACAAATTGCCACCTTCGACTGGGGCAAGAGCTGGGCCACCAATGAGGCGGTGGCCAACCTCTTTGCCACACGTTTGCCGGCCACGCTGACGGTGATGCTGCCCATCCTTGTGCTCGACACCATCATCGCGTTGCCCTTGGCGATGTGGGTGGCCTACCGCCGCGGCTCACTCACCGACCGCGCCATGATGGTCGTGACCACGGTGGCGCTGTCGATCAGCTTCTTGGTCTATGTCATCGTCGGCCAATACGTCTTCGGCTTCCAGCTCGGCTGGTTCCCGGTGCAGGGCTGGAGTGATTCGTTCTTCACCAACATCATCACCTACGCGCCGCTGCCGATCCTGCTGGCGGTGATGGTCGGCGTGGCGCCGCAGATGCGCCTGTACCGCAGCTTCCTGCTTGATGAACTCGGGCAAGACTACGTGCGCACCGCGCGCGCGAAAGGCATGACCGAGAGTACGGTGCTCTTCAAGCATGTGCTGCGCAACGCCATGATTCCTATCCTGACCAACATCGGCCTGGCGCTGCCGGGCATCTTTGTCGGCTCCTTCCTGATCGAGGTCTTCTTCTCGATCCCCGGCCTGGGCCGTGAGGTGCTGCTGGCGGTGAACCGCAGTGACTATCCGGTCATCCAGGCGGTGACGATTTACCTCGCCGTCATCACCATGAGCATCAACCTGCTCACCGACATCATGTACAAGTTGGTCGACCCGCGTGTGGTGCTGAAATGAGCGCCGTCATGACACCCGCCATGCCTGAGCCGGGCGATGCGCAGCAGAAGAGCGAAGGTGTGTGGCACGCCGCCTGGCGGCGCTTCACGTCCGACCGCGTGGGCTTCTGGTCGCTGGTCATCGTGGCGTGTTTTCTGGTGGTCATCGTGCTGGCGTTCACTGGCGTGGTGGCGCGCGACTGGCAAAAGGAAGTCGGCGTGCCCAACGCGCCGCCCACGCTCGTCGGCGCGGGTGCGGCGCAATCCAACACCGCCATCGAAGTGCCCAAGGGCCCCAACGTCGACCTCTCCGACATCGACCCGCTGGCACCGCGCTACAAAGAGTGGGAAGAGCGCGCCAAGAAGTTCGCCACCGAAGAAACGCCCAAGGCCACCACGCTGCCGCTGGGGGGTGACCGCTTGGGCCGCGACGTGCTCGACAAAGCCATCAAGGGCACGCAGGTGTCCGTCTTCGTCGGTGTGCTGGCGGCAGTCTTCGCCACGCTTATCGGCACCTTGCTCGGTGCGGTCGCGGGATTTTTCGGCGGCAAGATTGGTGACTTTCTGGAGTGGCTCTACAACGTCATCGAGGCCATCCCGAACATCCTGCTGATCTTCGCCATCGCTGCTGCGCTGAACCAGCGCGGTGTCACCAATGTCGTGCTGATCCTTGGCCTGACGGGTTGGGCCGGCATGTACCGCCAGGTGCGTGCCGAGTTCATCAAACACTCCAGCCGCGAGTACGTGCGTGCGGCCGAAGCCATCGGCGCGTCGAACGCCAGCCGCATGTTCCGTCACATCCTCCCGAACGTTAGCCA
>JANMMH010000161.1:0-2393 GCA_031373055.1 Rubrivivax sp.
CCGCTGCTGCCCTGGATTCTTGCCAGCATCTCCGCGATTCTGCTTTTCACGGCAGGCGTGTTGGCATGGCTGCGCCAGCGCCAAGTGCAGCGCAGTGCGCTCCCCAGCGAATGGGCGCTCACGGGCCGGCCCGTATTCAGCGCTGACGAGCGGCGGGTCTACCGCCAGCTGCGTGAGGCGCTGCCGCATCACATCGTGCTGTCGAAGCTGCCGCTGGTGCGGTTTTGCCAACCCACCGACCCACAGGAAGTGCGCTTCTGGTACGAGCTGCTGGGCGGCATCAACGTCACGTTCGCCATATGCAGTGCGAACGGCCGTGTGCTCGCCGCGATTGACCTCGACAACGAGCGCAGCAGCTCGCGACGCGCGGTGCAGATCAAACAATCGGTGCTGGGCTCGTGTCGCATCCGCTACCTGCGATGCCCCGTGGACCATTTGCCGTCAGTGCCTGAGCTGCAATTGCTGGTGCCGCAAAGTGCGGCCAGCAACCGTGCGCCGCAGCCGGCTCGCGCGGCTCAGAGCGACATCGGCGCACCGGCAGCAGGCGTTGCAGCGCGGCGCCGCGCTACCTTATGGCAAGACTCCAGCGTGTTCCAGGACTCGTTCTTTGGCTCCGGCAGCCGCGCGGAGAACGCCACGGTCAGCGACTTCGGTGCCTTGCGCGCGGCCGGCGAATTGCCCAGCGCTGATATGACCGATGCCCCGCTGGACGGTAGACGATCAGGTCCCCCGCTACGTCACTGAACCCGGTTTGTACAGGGGTGCCAGCGTAGGATGGGGCGATGACCCCGCCCCTGCCGACCCCGACACCCAATCCAGCGGCCCCCGCTGCGCGTCAGTACGACACCTTGACACCGCAACACGTGCTCGATGCCCTGGACACCGTGGGCCTGCGTGGCGACGGCCGCATCCTGCAGCTGAACTCCTACGAAAACCGCGTGTTCCAGGTCTTCCTCGAAGACGGCCGCGCGGTGGTGGCCAAGTTCTATCGGCCCGCGCGCTGGAGTAACGCGCAGATCGTCGAGGAGCACGGCTTCGCACTTGAGTTGGCCGAGGCTGAAGTCACCGTGGTGCCGCCCCTGGTGTTGACGGCCGACCCCATTGCGGCGGGCCTGCAACTGCATGGCGAGCCGCCCACCTTGGCGACATGGCAGGGCCATCGCTTCACGGTGGCCGCACGCTGCGCAGGCCGCGAGCCTGAGCTCGACGACCCCGCCACACTGCGCCAGCTCGGCCGCTTTCTGGGCCGCCTGCACGCCGTGGGCCGGCGCCAGCCCTTCGCCCATCGGCACCACATGAACGCGGCCGTCGATGGCCAACGAGCCCTTACGCTGCTGCGTGAAGGTGAATTCGTACCGCCCGATCAGCTGCCGTCGTGGCAGCAGGCGAGCCAGACCGCCCTGCACGCCATCGTGGCCGCGTTCGACAACGCCGCGCCATTGAACAGTCTGCGCTTGCACGGTGACTGCCACCCCGGCAACGTACTGTGGCGAGACGGCGCGCCCAACGTCGTCGACCTGGACGACGCCATGCAAGGCCCCGCCGTGCAGGACCTGTGGATGCTGGTGTCGGGCGACGCCAGCTCGATGGCGCAGCAGTTCAACGTGCTGCTCGACGGCTACGAGCAGTTCAGCGACTTTGACGACCGCGAGCGTAGCCTCGTTGAGCCGCTGCGCACCCTGCGCATGCTGCGCCACAGTGCGTGGTTGGCCGAGCGCTGGAGCGACCCGACCTTCCCGCTCAACTTTCCCTTCTTCGGCAGCGCCGCCTACTGGTCGCAGCAGACGGCGCAACTGCGTGAGCAAGTTGCGCTGATGGCCGCCTAAGTTGCGAGGTCATGCTGCGGCCAGCATGCGGTTGACCCGCGCCACGTAAGCCGCAGGGTCCTCCAGCCGCCCGCCTTCGGCCAACAAGGCCTGGTCGAACAGCACCTGCGCCAGGTCGTCAAAACGCGCGTCGCCGTCCAAGCGCTTGACCAGCGCGTGCTCGGGGTTGACTTCCAGGATCGGCATGCCCTTGGGCGCAGCTTGCCCGGCTTGTTGAAGCATGCGCGCCAGGTGCGAGCTCATGTCGCCTTCTTCAACCACGATGCACGCCGGCGAGTCGACCAGCCGCGTCGTCGTGCGCACGTCTTTGGCGCGGTCCTTCAGCGCCAACTTGAGCTTTTCAAGCACCGGTTTGAACGACTCCGCGCTTGCCTCGGCCTGCTTCTTCTCTTCTTCGTCTTGCAGCTTGCCCAGGTCAAACGCGCCCTTGGCGACGTTTTGCAGCGGCTTGCCATCGAACTCATAGAAGTGCGTGAGCATCCATTCGTCGACGCGGTCGGTCATCAGCAAAACCTCGATGCCCTTCTTGCGAAAGACCTCCAGCTGCGGGCTGTTCTTGGCCGCGGC
>JANMMH010000034.1:0-1773 GCA_031373055.1 Rubrivivax sp.
ATCTCGGTGCTGCGCGCGCGCAGGGCTGCGGCGCGCTGCACGGCTTGCGTGGGTGTGATGCCCAGCAGGCGCAGCAGCGGGGCGATGCGCACGGGGTAGCTTTCTTCGGCGGTGACGCGCAGCAGGGTCTCGACGCCGGCGTCGTCCAGCGTCGCGGCCAGGTCGGTGGCCGTGGTCACACCGGCTCGCACGCATAACTTTCCAAAGGCGCGCATACCGGTCTCATCGCCGCCAAGGAAGTTGCGGCTCAGGCCGACATGTTCCAGCACCGGCATCATCGCTTCGGGGCCCTTGAGCTCGCCCGTGGGCAGGCCGTCGGCGCCCAGTGGGAATGCTGGGTGCTCGATGCCCGCGCGCAAGAAGCCGGCAAGCTCAAGTGCAGCGCTGTTGACGTTCAAGATGTGGCCGCTGGCGTGTAGCACGCCCACCGGCCGCGTGCGGCTCACGGCGTCGAGGTCGTGGCGCGTGCAGCGCTGGCTGCCGAAGTAGATCGGGTCGAAACCCCAGCCAACCACGGGGCCTTCGGAAGGCGCCGACGCCGACAAGGCGCCGATGACCGCAGCCAAACTCTTCGCGCCCGTGACCCGCTGGCCATCAGGGTCGCCGACATCGAAGTAGCCGCAGTAGGTGTAGCGCCATAGCGCGCCGGCCATCAGGTGGCTGTGGCCTTCCACCAAGCCGGGCAGCAGTACCTTGCTGGCAAAACGTTCGTCAAGCTCGGCCGCGCCCCAGCCGCGCAGATCGTCGAGCGTGCCCACGCCCAGGATGCGCCCGCTGCGCACGGCCACATGCGTGGCGGCGGGCAAGGAGCGGTTCATGGTGATGATCTTGCGGGCGGCGTAAATCGTGGTGGGCATGGTGCAGCTGGGCTCCTGGCAATGTGCCCGGCATTGTTAGTCCGGCCGCAAGCGCCGGCTCGCCGCGCGCAGCAGCAAGCGTGAGTACAGGCGATGAAGGCCCAGCAGCATGGTGAAGAGCCAGCCCATGCGCGGCTCCCGGCCCGGCGCGGCCCGCCGTGGCACGACAGCAGAGCCGAAGTGCAGCCGCGTTCGCGGCGCACCGGTGGGCGAGGCGGTGGGCGAGACCATCAGCCACGATCTTGTGCGGCCTGAGGCATCCGCCAGCAGCAGCTGCGCCGGCGTTTGGCTCTCCACCGTCCAGGCCGCGAAGCGGGTCAGCTGGCCCGCCGCAAGTTGACGGGCTTGCGCGTCGGTGGAGGGGCTGGCGGCCAGGACCTTCAGGATGAAACGTTCGACCTTGAACAAGCCCGAGGTGTAGAACGCCTCGACGAAGTCGGCTTGGGTCACGTTGCCCGCCACGTCGATGGCGTAGCAGTCGGCAAACCCGCCGCCGTCAAGGTAGCGACGCAGCAGGGCGTGTTGCGGGAGCTCGCAGGCTTGGACGGCTGACATGGTGGCGTGCCCCGGGTTCGAGGCCGCTGCGGGTTAGCATCACCTCAAGCGTTAGCATACCGCGCCGAGGGTTGGCAATCAGGCAGGCAATAAGGCAACACAAATGGCCATCCAGCACCTAGACCACTACTTCGTTCGCGCCAGCGACCTTGAGCGCTCGCGCCACTTCTATTGCGAGCTGCTCGGCTTCGAGATCATGCCGCGCCCGCACTCCCCGTTCCCCGGCTACTGGCTGGGCGTGAACGGCAGCGTCCAGGTCCACATGGGCCTGCATGGCATCCCCGAGGCGCCGCGCTTCTACCTGGGTAGCGACGCGCAGTCAGCCACCGACAACAGCGGTGTCGTCGACCACATCGCGTTC
>JANMMH010000036.1:0-3390 GCA_031373055.1 Rubrivivax sp.
CTTTGAATTGCTCACGCAGCTTGATCTTTTGCATCTTGCCGGTGGCACCGAGCGGAATGGCGTCGACGAAGAGCACGTCGTCAGGCGTCCACCACTTGGCGATCTTGCCGTCATAGAACGCCAGCAACTCCTCACGCGTGAGGCTGGCGCCGGGCTTCTTCACCACCACCAAGAGCGGGCGCTCGTCCCACTTCGGGTGGTGCGCGGCGATGCATGCGGCAATGGCCACGGCGGGGTGCGCCATGGCGATGTTCTCCAAGTCGATCGAGCCGATCCATTCGCCACCTGACTTGATGACGTCTTTGCTGCGGTCGGTGATGATCATGTAGCCGTCGGGGCTGAACTTGGCCACGTCGCCGGTGGGGAACCAGCCATCTTTGAGGGGGTCCCCACCTTCGCCCTTGAAGTAGGTCGACAAGATCCACGGCCCGCGCACATGCACGTCGCCGGTGGCCACGCCGTCCCACGGCAGCTCTTTTCCGGCTTCGTTGACGATTTTCATGTCCACGCCATACACCGCGCGGCCTTGGCTTGACATCACCGCCAGCCGCTCGTCAGCGCTTTGCGCCACATGCTTGGCCTTGAAGGCTGCGGCCGTGCCGATGGGGCTCATCTCGGTCATACCCCAGGCGTGGATGACTTGCACGTCGTAGGCGTCGCGGAATTTAGCGATCATGGCCGGCGGGCAGGCCGAGCCGCCGATGGCGCTGCGGCGCATGCTGCTGAACTTCAGGCCATTGCTTTCGACGTAGGCCAGGAGCCCCTGCCACACCGTGGGCACGCCGGCTGAGAGCGTCACCTGCTCGGCCTCGAAGAGCTCGTAGAGCGACTTGCCGTCCAGGCCCGGGCCGGGGAAGACGAGCTTGGCGCCCGTCATCGGCGCCACGTACACGAGGCCCCACGCATTGACGTGGAACATCGGCACCACCGGCAAGATGCAGTCGCGCGCCGAGGCGTTCAGCACATCGGGTGTCGCGCCGACGATGGCGTGCAGCACGGTGCTGCGATGGCTGTAGAGCACGCCCTTGGGGTTGCCCGTGGTGCCCGAGGTGTAGCACAGGCAGGCGGCGGTGTTCTCGTCGAAATTGGGCCAGTCATAACGATCGTCTTGAGCTGCCAGCAGTTCCTCGTAGCACAGCAGCCCGGGCACGGCGCTGATGTCGGCGGGCATGTGCGCGCGCTCGGTCATGGCCACGAAGTGCTTGATCGTCTTCACGCGCGAGGCCACGGCCTGCACCAGTGGCCAGAAGCTCATGTCGAAGAACAGCACCTGGTCTTCGGCGTGGTCGGCGATGTAGGTCACCTGGTCGGGGTGCAGGCGCGGGTTGAGGGTATGCAGCACCGCGCCCGAGCCGCTGACGCCGTAATACAGCTCCATGTGGCGGTAGCCGTTCCAGGCCAGCGTGGCCACACGCTCGCCGGCTTTCACACCCAACGCCGCCAGCACCTTGGCAGCCTGGCGCGAACGCGCGGCGATGGTTTTGTAGTTGCTGCGGTGGATGTCGCCTTCAACCCGGCGCGACACGACTTCGCGCTCGCCATGGTGGCGCTCGGCATGCACGATGAGCGACGAGATCAGCAGCGGCTGCTGCATCATTTGACCGAACATGGGTGTCTCCTAGTGACGGCTAACGTTTGAATGTTGGTGACAAGGCTGGCGCGACGGCTGCGACGCTCGCGTGGGCCGGTCATTCTGCGGCATCAACCTGCTGCACCCGTGCGGCCGGGCGCGCATGGCGCGAGCGGCGCGCGGCGGCGTCGATGGCCGAGGCCAGCCGCTGCACGTCGATGGGCTTGGAGACATAGTCGTCCATGCCGGCAGCCAGGCAGGCGGCGCGGTCTTCGGCCATGGCGTTGGCCGTCATGGCCACGATCGAAAGGCGCGGTGCGCCGGCGGCGGCTTCAAGACGGCGGATCTCACGCGTGGCGGCCAGCCCGTCCATCTCGGGCATCTGCATGTCCATCAGCACCAGGTCGTAGTGCGCGCTCTGCACCTGGCGCACGGCTTCGATGCCGTCGGCCACAACATCGCAAAAGTGGCCCATGCGGTCAAGGATGGCGCGGATGAGGATCTGGTTCACGGCGTTGTCTTCGGCCACCAGGATGCGCTGTGCGCGCGGGATGGGCCCGGTGCGGTCGACCTTGTCGCGCTCTTGCCAATGTGTGTCGTCCAACGGGGTGAACACGTCGCGCTCGCTGCCGCCCAGGGTGATGTCCACCTGCTGCACGGGCGCGGCCGCCTGGCGCTCGAACGGGATGCTGAACTCAAAGCGGCTGCCATTGCCGGCCCGGCTGCTGGCTTCGAGGTGCCCGCCCATCAGCTGCACGATCTCTCGGCTGATGGCCAGGCCCAGGCCGCTGCCGCCATAGCGTCGCGCGGTGGTGCTGTCGGCTTGTGTGAAGCGCTCAAAGATGCGCGGCAGTACTTCGGGCGGTATGCCGATGCCGCTGTCTTGCACGCTCATGTTGAGTTGCACCCGCGCATCGTCCAACGGCTGCGACGCAAGCGCCACGCTGACGCCGCCTTGGTCGGTGAATTTCAGCGCGTTGCCCACCAGGTTGAAGAGCACCTGGCGCAAGCGGCTGGGGTCGCCGCGCACCATGAGTGGCAGCCCGGCTTCGACGTTCAGCGCCAGGAACAGACCTTTGGCTTGGGCACGCACTTCGAGCAGGGTGACGACCTCGCGCACGGTGAGCTCGGGGTCGAAGCTGACGACCTCGAGCTGCATCTTGCCGGCCTCGATCTTGGAGACGTCCAGGATGTCGTTGATGACGCTGAGCAGCATCTGCCCCGAGCCGCGCATGAGCTCAACGTAGGAGCGCTGCTCTGGCGTCAGCGCGGTGCCCATCAAGAGCCCGTTCATGCCCAGCACGGCGTTCAGCGGCGTGCGGATTTCGTGGCTCATGGCCGCGAGGAACTGCGACTTCGATTCGTTGGCCGCTTCGGCTGCGGCCTTGGCCTGGGCCAGGCGGCGCTCGGTGGCTGAGACGTCGCGGTAGACACCGACCACGCCGCCTTCGGGCGTGCGCCGCTCGATGGCGTGCACCACGACACCGTCACCCAACTCTTGCTCGCGCAAGCTCTCGTTGCTGAGGTGCATGACCATGCGCGTGCGTACCCATTCGGCGCGTTCGCTGGTTTCGCTGACCAGCGCTGCGGCCGCCGCCTCGGCCAGCCGCTGAAAGGGAACGCCGACATCAACGACGGCACGCAGCCAAGGAAAGAGCTCAAGGTAGCGCGCGTTCCAGCGCACCACGCGGTCGTCGGCGTCGCACAGCACAAAGCCGTCGGCCATCGAGGCCAGGGCTTGGTCCAGGGTCTGCTGCGAGCGCGCCCCCACCAGGCGCGCGCGCAGCAGCCCCGCAAAGTAAGCGGGGGGCCGCGCGCCC
>JANMMH010000486.1:0-2493 GCA_031373055.1 Rubrivivax sp.
AAAGGGCATGGTCGAGGTCATCTCGAGCCTGGAAGCCGACGGCCGCGTGATCCCGTACGACATCCGCATGGGTGTCTGGGTCACGGTCGAAGGCGAGACGGACTACATCCGCCACTGCTTCGAGGAATACAACGCCCACACCGATGACAGCGGACGTTATTTCACGCTCTACAAGCGCTGGCATTTGATCGGCCTGGAAGTCGGCGTCTCGGTCGCCAGCGTGGCCTTGCGTGGCGAACCCACGGGCGGGGCCACGGATTGGCGCGCCGACGTGGTGGCCACCGCCAAGCGCGACCTGGCGGCAGGCGAGATGCTCGACGGCGAAGGCGGCTATACGGTGTGGGGCAAGCTGCTGCCGGCGGCGACGTCGGTGCAGATCGGCGGCTTGCCGCTGGGGCTGGCGCATGACGTGAAGCTGCTGCGCACGGTCAAGCAAGGGCAATGCTTGAGCTGGGATGACGTGGCGATCGACACCCGCACCGACGCCTACCGCACGCGCCGCGCGATGGAAGACCTGTTCGCCCCGGCGCGCGTGGGCTGAGCTTGCCCAGGCGCTGTTGGGGCCAGCGCCGTAACGTTCAAGCGCCGCTGGCCAGCGCCATCAAGGCGTCGCGCCAAAAGGCCACGCCCACGCCTTGCAAGCGCTGGTTGCCGGGCGCGGCGCTGATGAGCATGGGCTCGCCTTGCGGCGCCTTGGCCGCGTGGCGCTGCCAGGTGTGCAGGCCCTTGAGCCATTCGCTCTGAAAGGTCGCGCCTGACTTGAACTCGATGGGCCACAGGCGGCCACCTTTGTCGATCAACAGATCCACCTCATTTCCAACGTTATCGCGCCAGAAGTAGGGCGTGCCCGCCGCGCCGCTGTGGCGCAGGTGCTTGAGGTAGTCACCAATACAAAGGTTCTCGAAGAGCGCGCCGCGCATGGGGTGGATGTTCATGCTGGCGGCGTCGTGGATGCCCAGCAGCCAGGCGGCCAGGCCCGTGTCGTGAAAGTAAAGCTTCGGCGTCTTCACCAGGCGCTTGCCGAAGTTGCCGAAGTACGGCGGCAGCCGAAAGACGACGTAGGTGGCTTCAAGCACGGCGAGCCAGTCGCGTGCGGTGGTCTGCGCCACGCCCAGATCAGCCGCCACGGCGTTGAGGTTGAGTAGCTGCCCGCAGCGCGCGGCCATCATGCGCATGAAGCGCTGGAACTGCAGCAGGTCGGCCACGCGGCTGATGTCACGCACGTCGCGCTCAAGGTAGCTCGCCACGTAGCTGGCATGCCAGTCGGTCACGGCCACGTCGGTGCTGTGGATGGCCGGGTAGGCGCCGCGCCAGAGCAGTTCGTCCAGCGACATCGCATCGAAGGTCGGCGCCGCTTCGGCGTAAGACAGCGGCAGCAGCTCCAGATAGCCCGCGCGCCCGGCCAAGCTTTGGCTGACGGCGGACGAGAGCAGCAGATTCTGCGAACCGGTGACGATGAAGCGGCCAGGCCGACGGTCTTCGTCGACCATGGTTTGCAGGTACGACAGCAGCTCGGGCACGCGCTGCGCTTCGTCAAGCACGACACCCGCTTCAAGCGCGCCGAGGAAGCCACGCGGGTCGGCCGCGACGCGGCGGCGCACGTCGGGGTCCTCCAGCGAGACGTAGGCATGGGCGGGCAGCGCGGCGCGCGCCAGCGTGGTTTTGCCGGACTGGCGCGGCCCGGTGATCACCACCACAGGGAAGCCGCGCGCCAGGCGCAGCAGGCGGGTTGCGGCGATGCGTGGGAACATGGATTTGCTATTTCAGCTTTGTAGGCTGAAATTGTAAACTACGCCGTGCCGCGAGGGTGCACCAAGGCTTGTGCGCTGGTGGAGCCGCCGCCGCTGTGCCCCACTGGCCTGAGCGGCCTCGGCTTTGCCGCGCCACCATAGACACAGACGCCAGCGTCAGTGCCAGCCTACGCGCGCATCACCCCTCCAGCCGCTTCTGAAACACCAGCCCCGCGTGCTCGCGCAGCGCGTGGAATTTGATCTTCGGCCAGTTGGCTTCGATGGCGCGCAGCTCGGGCGCGTACTCGACGAGCACCGTGGGCGCGTCCACCGCGTCATACGCCACGCGGTGCGCGTTGCCATCGATGAAGCGCTTGAGCTCACGCTCACCACCATCGGCTTCGTCGCAGGTGACCCAGCGCGCCACCTGGTAGCGGCTGGGCATGATGCGCGCCTTCACGCCGTACTCGTGCTCGAGCCGGTGTGCCACCACTTCGAATTGAAGCTGGCCCACCGCGCCGAGCAAGAGCACGGTGCCGGCCACGGGGCGAAAGACCTGGATCGCGCCTTCTTCGCCCAGCTGCGTGAGGCCCGCCTTGAGCTGCTTGCTGCGCAGCGGGTCGGCGACTTCGACGCTGCGAAACATCTCGGGCGCGAAGAAAGGCAGGCCGGTGAATTGCAGCGCCTCGCCTTCGGTCAGCGTGTCGCCAAGCTGCAGCACGCCGTGGTTGGGGATGCCGATGATGTCGCCGGCAAAGGCTTC
>JANMMH010000078.1:0-28199 GCA_031373055.1 Rubrivivax sp.
ACGGTGCGTGGCGCAGGCTGCGAGCGATCAACGTATCCGGGCCCGTGACCTTCGCGCTGTGTCGGTGGCTGGTTGGTGGGTGCTCGACCACTAGCCCTGTTGGCCGGTCGTGAACTTCAACGCGGGCGCCGATGCGGCCTGGCTATCCAGTCGCTCATATTCCGAGATGACTTGCGCGCCCAGCAACAGCAAGGTCGCCGCCAGCTCCAGGCTCAGCAGCACCGCGATGGCGGTGGTCAAGGAGCCGTAGACGGTGCCAATTTGCGACAGCGTGACGAAGTACCAGACCAGCACGTGGCGTGAAATCTCCCACAGCAAGGCGGCCGCGACAGCGCCGAGCAAGGCGTGCCAGATCGACGGTCGGCCTACAGGCATGACCATGTAGACGGAGGTCAGCACGAGGATTTCACCGAGCAGCCCGAGCAAGTACAGCAGCACGCCCGAGACGCCCTGCAGCGACCAGCTGCGCCACAGAAAGTCGACCTCGCGCTCGCCCATCGCTTGCAGGCTACCCGCCACCAGCGTGGCCAGCAGCAACCCCAGGCCCAGGCTCAGGATGTAGGCGTAGGGAATCACCGCCGAGACGACAAAGCGCCGCCGCCGCACCAGCACGCGGTGGTGGAAGATCACCGACATCGCACTTTCCAGCACCGTGAACGCCAGCGAGCTAAAGAACAGCATGCTGACCAGCAGCACCCAGCCCATCACGTCGCGATGCGCGAGAAACCCCGCCAGCTCGGTGACGATGGCATGCGCCTGGCCGGGCACCAGCCAGTCCAGATAGCGGCCGATGGTGCGCAGCAGCTCGCCCTGGTCGACGACATGTGACAACGCGATGACGGTGAGGATCAACAAGGGCACGATCGACAACAGCGCGTAGTACGCCACGGCGCCGGCCAGCAGCAGGCCCTGATTGGCGCGAAAGGCTTTCAACACCTGCAGCGCGAACGCGCCCGGATGCCCCACCAGGCGCGCGGCCCGGCTGTGCTGCCAACGCCAGGCACGCCCTGTCATGGCCGGAACTGCTTGGCGGCAAAGGCCCACACCATGCGCGACGCGTCGGGGCCGCGTGCGTCGCTGTGCGGCTGGCTGGCGGCGCCGCCGCTCCAGGCATGGGCCAGGCTGCCCACCTGCACCAGCGTCGCCACCGTGTTGCCGCGGCGCTTGAAGTCGGTCACTGACATCGGGTAGCGCTGGCCCCGCTGCACGGCGCGCGGCACGCCGGCGCGGGCCCCGGCAGCGTCGGCCCACACCTGCGCGGCGGCGCGGGCGTTGTGCGGCGAAACCACGGCGTCGGCCGTGCCGTGGATCACCAGCAGCGGTGGCCAAGCGGTGGCGACCCTCGGCATCGTCACCGCACCGAGCGCGCGGACGCCAGGGGGAACCAGAGGCGCGGTGGCGCGCCGGCCGCGCATGGCGCCCAGCGCAGACAGGCCTGAATGCGCTGTGCCCGGCGCGATGCCCGAGTGCATGACCACGGCCTTGAAGCGCGCCGGCGATCGCGTCACCAGCAGCGCCGCCATGCTGGCACCGGCCGACAGCCCGGCCACCGCCACGCGCGCGCGGTCCACCGGGTGTAGCAGGCAGACCTGTTCGATGGCGCTGATGATGAGTGCCGCCTCGCGGTCGGCGCGGCCGCTGCGCGTGTCAAACCAGTTCCAGCAACCCTGCACATTGGCCAGGCGGTCCTGCTCCGGGTAGAGCACGAAGAAGCGTTCGCGCAGGGCCGTTTGGTTCATGCGCGTGCTGGCGGCGAAGGTGTTGGCGTCCTGGCCGCAGCCGTGCAACATCACCAAGAGCGGCAGCCGCTCGCCACTCTGCAACTGCGGCGGCCGGTACAGCCTGAAGCGCCGCGCGCCGGCGCTGCCACCGATACCCAGAGCGACGCCGGCAATCCAGTCACCCTGCGGCGCCGTCACCGCGCGTGCTCGTGGCGCCGCCTTGGACTTGCGCGCTGGCGTCGACGTTGAACTCATCGCCTTGGCCAGCGCGTGACCCACCGATTTCGCACCCGACTGCATCGCGCTGCGCGTCAGCTTGACCCAGCTGCGCTGCATCGTCTGCGCCCAGCCCGCGCTGCGTCTGCGCTTCTTCACAGCTGCGCGCCGATCAGCACGGCCAAGCGCTCGCTGAGTCTTTCGCGCCACGGACGTGCCTGCCATTGCGCCAGGCTGATGGGCCGCGACAGCGCCAGATCGGCCTCGAACACAGCGCGCTGCTCCCGCGCGAACGCGGCGTCCAGGATGTTCAAGGTGGCCTCGTCGTTGAGGCGAAACGAGCGGTTGTCGAAGTTGGTGGAGCCGACCGAAACGAGCAGGCTGTCGACGATCATCACCTTGCAGTGAAACATCGTCGGCGCGTATTCGGCCATCAGTGCACCGGCGGCGAGCAAGGGGCCCCAGCCGGCGCGTGAGGCGCTGCGCACGGTGTCGCTGTCGATGTGCTCGCCCGGCACCACGATGCGCAGCTTGACGCCGCGCTGCATGGCCGCAACCAGCGTGCGCGACACCAGCGCATCGGGCACAAAGTAGGCTGCGGCGATGTCGATCGAGTGCTTTGCCGCCGTGATGGCCAGCAGGTACATCAGCTGCATGCTCTCGCTGCCGCCGCTGGGTGAGCTGCTGAAGACTTGCGCGGCGCTGTCGCCGGCGGCGGGCTGGGGTGCGGTGTTGGGGGCAAAGTAGACCGGGCCATGCAGCACATCGCCGGTGACCTTGATCCAGTTGTCGATGAAGACCGACTGCATCTGCGCCACCACCGGCCCCACCACGCGGAAGTGGCTGTCGCGCCAATGCTCGGGGTCCTGCGCACGGCCCGTCCACTGCGGCGCGATGCCCACGCCGCCGGTGAACGCCACGTCGCCGTCGACCACCAGCAGCTTGCGGTGGGTGCGGTTGTTGAAGCGCCCCAGATGCGACCAATGCGGTGGATGAAAGCGCTTGATCTGCACGCCGGCATCGGTCATCGCCTGCACAAACCCTTCTTCCACCTTGGCGCTGCCCAGCCAGTCCAGCAGCACATGCACCTTGACGCCGCTGCGCGCACGTTCAGCCAGCGCATCGGCAAACTCACGGCCAATGTCGCCCGACCAGTAGATGTAGGTCTCGAAGGTGATCGAGCGGCGCGCGCTGCGGATCGCCGCCAGCATGGCGGGGAAGATCTGGTCACCGTTGTGCAGCGCGTGCAGCCGGTTACCGGCGGTGAACGGCGGCCCAAGCAGAACACCCAGCTCATGCGCGAAGCGCGCATCGTGCAAGTCGTACACGCGCTCGATGCGGTGCTCGATCTTCTTCTCACCACCCGTCA
The DNA here is from genome assembly GCA_031373055.1 of Rubrivivax sp. Taxonomy (GTDB): domain Bacteria; phylum Pseudomonadota; class Gammaproteobacteria; order Burkholderiales; family Burkholderiaceae_C; genus Rubrivivax. Next base: position 3,307 of record JANMMH010000078.1, read on the forward strand.
GATTGAGCGTTAGCACCACCGCCGCCAAGGTCACCGCAGCGGTGGTGGCGATGACGACGAGGGTGCGGCGGGCTTGGGGCATTGGCGCAGTCTGATGCCGACGCGCGCCTTTGACTGCCGTCGCTGGCGACGTGTTTTTGTAGGCGGGCGCCGACACGCAATGAGCGCGTTGTCAGGCCGCAGGAGGCGCTGCACGAGAGTGGCGCGTGGGCGGCGCGCCCACTAAGGTGGCGCTGTGCGTGGAACTCACCGCACAGCATTCACCCTCACTACTTTGGAGCCCTGCATGACCACCCTCAAAGAACAGCATGAGTCAGACGCGAACCTCGACCCCATCAGCGGTGTGCCCGGATCGCACCCGGTCGGCACCGGCATGGGCGCCGCACTCGGCGGTGCGGCGACCGGGGTCGTGGCCGGCAGCGTCGTCGGCCCGGTGGGCACAGTGATCGGCGCGGCCATCGGTGCCATCGTCGGCGGCCTGGCGGGCAAAGGTGTGGCCGAGCTGGTCGACCCTACCTTCGAAGAAGACTATTGGCGCGACCAGTTTTCCAGCCGGCCGTACGCGCTGGCGGGTGCAAGCTACGAGCAATACCGGCCCGCCTACCGCCTTGCCATTGACGGCTATGGCCGCTACCCCGGCCGCCGCTTCGACGATGTCGAGCCCGAGCTGTCGCTGGGCTGGCCCGCAGCGCGCGGCATGTCCACCTTGGAATGGGAGCAAGCCAGGCACGCCAGCCGCGATGCCTGGAACCGCCTGGGCAGCTCTTCCCGCGCCGTCTGATTCATCCTGATCGCTTTGTCTGTGAATTGACGGCCATGTTCTCGGCCACACAGCCCTACCCACACGCCAAAGGCGCAATCATGCCGAACCGATCGATCCTGCTTACCGTTGCGCTTGCCGCGCTGTGTCTGTCCGCCTGCGACAAGAAGCGCGCTGACCCACCCACGCCGCAAGTCCTCTCCGACGCGGCACTACCCGCAAAGGCTCCGGGCCTGCCCGGTGACACCTCGGTGCCCGCAGCGGCGGCGGTGTTGACGCCTGCCGAAGGCCGCGCCAACACCGTGCCCGACACGATGCGCACCAACAAGACCATGACGCGCGCCGAAGAGTCAGCCGCGATGCCCATGGCCGGACAGGCGAACGACCATTCGGCGCCGTTGGCGGCGGACAAGCGCGCCAGCGCGCCCTAAATGCTTGTGGTCCTTGGGCTCGACGTAGCCGATGTCGTCGGCCGGGTTGGCACCTGTGCTTGCGCGGCGTCCAGGCCCATTCATTCATCGCTGCCAGGCATCGACGCGGCCGCTACACCACGACTTCGTCGCTCCAGACCTTGAAGCGCTGCAGCGTATTCGGGCCGAAGGTGCTGGCCAGCGCAACGTCGCAAGCGTCGCGGCCGCGGGCGATGAGGATGCGGCCGATGCGCGGCGTGTTGTTGCGCGCGTCGAAGGTGTACCAGCGCTCACCCAGGTAGGCCTCGAACCAGCCGGCGAAGTCCATCGGGCCAGGGATGGGTGGAATCCGTATGTCACCCAAGTAGCCGGTGCAGTAGCGCGCCGGAATGTTCATGCAACGGCACAGCGCGATGGCCAGGTGGGCGTAGTCGCGGCACACACCCTGGCCTTCCCGGTAGGCCTCCCAAGCCGTGCGCGTGCGCCGCGCGTGGTGGTAGCCGAACTCGATGTGCCGGTGGACGAAGTCGCAAATCGCCTGCACGCGCGCCCACCCCGTGGGCCCGTTTCCAAAGCGCTGCCAGGCGATCTCTGAGAGCTGATCGGTCTCGCAATAGCGGCTGCCGAGCAGGTACACCAGCGTCGACTCGGGCAGTTGCTCCACCGGCACTTGCGTGGCCCATGGCGCGACGACGTCGGCTTCGCCGAGGTCATGTACCAGTGCGTCGGTGCTCAGTACAAAAAGGCCTGCCGGTGCGACGACACGGCTGCACCAGTTGCCGAACAGATCGCGGTAGGCGGTGACGGGCACCGCCGGTGTCGTGATCAGGTGGTCAGGCCGCAGCAGATCCGAAGCGCGCGAGTAGTGGATGTTCAGCGCCAAGATCATCGGCGTGGGTGCCGGGCACTCGTACGCCATCTCAAAACCGACACGGATCTGCATACGCCGAACTCTACTTACTTAGCTTGCGGATCGACATACGGCTTGGTGCCGTAGTAGCCGTGGATGTCGCGCTGCCAGGCGGTGTCGGCCATGTCGGGCCACTCGTCCTTGTCAAATCCGGGCGCAATTTCCAGGCGCTGCTTGTTGACGTCGAGCACAAAGCGTTTGTTCAAGGTGTCCAGGCTCATGGCCTCCCACGGCACGGCAAAGAGCTTGTTGCCCATGCCCATGAAGCCACCGAAGGACAACACCGCGTAGCTCACGCGGCCGGTGCGCATGTCCAACATGATTTCCTTGATCTCGCCCAGGCTCTCATGCTCCTTGTTGTAGACATCGTTGCCGGTGAGCGTGTTGGCACCCATCAGGTGCGGGCCGGGGCCGCTGGCCGAAGACGTTCTGTACATGCCCAGTGCGTCGCGTTCTTGGTAATTCATGGTTCAACTCCTGTCAGGTGGATGGGCGCTTAAGCGCCATGGTGGGAGCCATTGCAAGGTGCTCCATCGGCAGCGTAAGCCGCAGCGCGGCCCACGGTCTGTTCGCTAGCACACCATGTGCTGCGCGGCGAGGTGCGGGCCCAAGCGCAAGCCCAAGCGCAAGTCCAAGCGCAAGCGGGTCAGCGCCAGTCAGCGCACGGCCGCTGCGGGCTCGCCGGTCGTCAGATCAACGCCTGAGCTCGAGCTGGCCACGAATCTCGCCGCTCGGGTGCGCCGCAGTGTGCAAGTTGACGTACCACTTGCCCTCACCCAGCTCGGCAGCCTGCTCGGCTGTGAGGAGGGCGCTGCCGGTGATGGGCGAGCGCATCGCGCCGGTGACCGGCACCACGACTTCTGCGCTACCGCCGGGCCGTGCCGGGCCATGAAAGTGTGCGGCGGTGACCGGCCCGCTCAAATCTGCATAGTGAATCGACCAGGCCAACACCAGCGTGCGCGGGCTCAGGGTCGCGTCCATTGCACCGATGCCCTTACCGGTCAAGGCCGGTACTTCGTTGGCGCCAGACAGGCTTGCCGATATGGCGGTGTAGTTTGCTTTGAGGGCCGGTTTGCTGCATGCCCCGAGCGTGGACAAGGCAAGCATGAATGCGGCCGTGGCGGCAATGCGGTGGTGGTCCATGGTGTTTGGCAATCCTTATGCGAAGCGTGATGGCGCAGGCGCAGGCGCGTGTTACTTCTTTCGCAACATGTCTTTGGCGGGCGGCGCGGTCGCTGGCAAGGCCGCGCCGGGCGGCAGCGGCTTGGCGGCTTCCTTCTTCGGCTTCTTCGCTTCCTTGTTGCCGTGTTGGCCTTTGCTCATAAGTACTTTCAGAGTTAGCACATGGGGTCCCCCAGTGTGGCTGCGCCGCGGCGCTTGATCTGTGCGTCAGCGCACCCAGTGGCGGCTGCAGCAGGCCCTGCGCCAGCGCGGATGCTCGACGAGCCGGCTCGCAAGCCTTGGCTCAACCGGCGCTGGCCTGGCGCCGCAGCAGCGCGGCCAGCAGCCGCGTTTGCTCGGCTTGGATCGTCATCAATTCGGCCCACTGTTTCTCGCGCAAGGCGTCGAGCTTTTCGTGCAGCAGCATGATCTCCAGCTCGGCCTTCAAATTGACTTCGTAGTCGTGCTCGGCGCTGATGCGGTCTTTTTGCGATTGGCGGTTCTGCGACATCAGGATGATCGGCGCCTGCGCTGCCGCCAGCATCGACAGGAACAGGTTCAGCAGGATGTAGGGGTAGGGGTCGAAGGTGGCGCCGCGCTGGCCGAGCAGCCAGGCGTTGAGCACCACCCAGGCAAGCAGTGTGGCGCCGAAGAGCATGACGAAGGTCCACGAGCCGCCAAAGCTGGCCACCGCGTCGGCAGCGCGCTGGCCGAAGGTGGGTGCGGCATCCGCCTCATGCGCCAGGTTGCGTGCGACGTGGGTGCGCGCTGCAACATGCTGCGCGACCTTGCGCTCGCGCGCGCCGAGCTTGTGCAGCGGCGCGCCGAGGTAGCGCGACGCGATGTCCTCGGCCCCGTGCACCGCCGCTCCTCTCAAGCATTAGCCGCGCGGCTCGCCTTGGCGGTTGACGGTGACCGTGGCGCCCGGTTGCTGGCGCATCTGCACCTGGTGGTCGATGCCGCGGAAGCGGTAGCCAACGTCCCAGTGATGCGGCGCGCCCGTGTTGGCCACGTTTTCGCAGCGGCGCACGTCACGCATCTGGCCGCTCTGGCCACGGCCGTCGCGGCCGGCGTTGGAGCCGATCGCCGCGCCGGCGACCACGCCGCCAGCGGTAGCAATGTCGCGCCCCGTGCCGCCACCGATCTGGTGGCCAAGAATGCCACCGATCACAGCGCCGGCCACGGCCCCGGGCACGTTGGAGCTGCCGCGTTCCTGGCCGACCATTTCACGATCCACCCAGCAGCGGCGCTCAGGCGGGCCGACCACGGCACGCACCGAGGTCACATCGGCCTGGAACAGGCGTTCGTTGTTGCGGCGGCGCGAGTCGTAGTAGTCGGCGGCGGGTCCGGGGGCATAACGGTCATCTTGAACGTTGGCATTGCGGCGCACGCTGCGCACCGAGGACACGCGGTCGTTCAAACCCAGCGCCGACAGCGACGTGTACTGGCCCGGGCGCAGCACGACGCAGCGTCCGGAAAAGCTGGCGTCCTGGCAGACTTCCCAGCGGTCGTTGGCCACTACCACCGACGAAGCGCGGTCGTTGAAGCCGAAGCTGTTGAAGTCGTTGACCTGGCGCTCGGTGGTGAACGAGCGGCCGGCAAAGTTCTCGTGTTCGTAGAAGGTGATCTGCGCGCTGGCGTGTGCAGCCAGGGCCAGACAACTGGTGGCGATCGCGGACTTGAGGTACTTGTTCATCTGAGTCTCCTGAAAGACTGAAATGTAGAAGTGCCTCATGGGCGGCGCCATCGGCGCACACCGCCCGTGGGCGTGGGCGCCGTCCTACGCCAGCTTACGACGCCAACAGCTCGGCGTAAGTCTGGCGATCGCTCGCGTAGCAGCTGCACGCCGCAGCTTCCAGGCCGGAGCGGTCCAGCACCTGCATCTCGCCACGGTGGTACTCAATCAAGCCGGCGCGTTGCAGCCTACTTGCGGCTTGCGTGATACCGACGCGTCGCACACCCAGCATGTAGGCCAGGAACTCTTGCGTGACCAGAAACTGGTCGGCATGCGCGCGGTCTTGGCTCATCAGCAGCCAGCGCGCCAGCCGCTGCCCGATCTGGTGGAAGCGCAGGCACGAGGCCGATGAGGTGAGCTGGCACATCAGCACATGCATGTAGCGGTACAGGTGGCCGCGCAGTGCGGGGCTGGCGTCGAGCTCGCGCCGAAAGGGCGCGCTGCCGATGCGCCATGCGCTGCCACTGCCTTGCACGAGTGCGTGCAGCGGCGACGTCGTGACGCCCAACGCGAGCTGCGCGCCGAGCATGCCCTCGCGACCCACCATGCCGACTTCCAGGCCCGGGTGGTGCTCCACGCGCGTGATCAGCGAGATGAAGCCATCCACCGGAAAGTAAACATGGCGGGTGACCTGGCCGGGCTCGTACAAGACCTCGGACAACACCAGCGGCACGCCCTCGCATTGCGCAAGCAGCCGCGCGCGGTCCTTGCGTGGCAGCAATTCAATCAGACGGTTCTGTGCGGTGGCCACGTGGGCGCTTTCGTTGGGCGGCAGCGCGCGTCAGCTGCCGTCGCTTGAGTCTGGGGCTGGTCGGGCCGCAGCACCGTCTGCCAGCGCACATAGGCCCAAGTGACGCAGTGTGTGGTGTCAGCTCCACATGCGCATCGGCGCGGACTTGGGCATCAAACGCAGGTGTTCCCGCTTGGCCGCGCCGTAACACTCGCAACTGCGCTCTTCCAGCAGGTTGCGGTCAAGCACCTCGATGTGGCCACGATGGTAGCGAATGACGCCAGCATGTTGCAGCTTCAGCGCCGCTGCGGTCACGCCCTCGCGGCGCACACCCAGCAGCTGTGCGGCGGCCTCTTGCGTCATCACCAGCTCGTCGCCGTCCAGGCGGTCCAGCCCCATCAGCAAACGGCGGCACAATTGTTGGTCGATCGAATGGTGGCGGTTGCAGGCCCCCGTTTGCGCCACCTGCGCCATCATGGCCTGCGTGTAACGCAGCAGCATGGTCAGCACCGCACCGGCGCGCTCGACCTCGGCGTTGACGGCATGCGCTGGCAAGCTCCAGGCCATGCCCGCACTTTGCACCACCGCTTGGCTTGACGTGGCTCCGCCGCCCATGAACAGCGAGATGCCCACCACGCCGTCGTTGCCGACCACAGCAAATTCGGCCGAGGCGCCGTCTTCGGTGGTGTAGGTCAAGGAGACGATGGCGGTGGTCGGGAAGAAGGCATAGGCCGGCGTCTTGCCGTACTCGCACAGCAGCTGGCCCGCGTACAAGGGCACCCACTCCAGCTGCGGCAGCCAACGTTGCCAGTCGGCATCGGGCAAGGCGGAAAGCAACTGGTTTTGACGCGGCTCGCCGTGTTCGTCGGGGTGTGTGTTCAAGGGGCGCTCGGTGGATTGCATGAGCCGCCATGATCGGCAGCGCACCGACGCGAAGGTATCGGCCAGCGGCGTCTTGTGCTGTGGGCCGAGTCCTACGCAGCATGGGCGCGGGCCTATGTGCGTTGTCGCACAGACTCGCAGCCCTGGCGGGCACAGCATGGTGTTCGTATCCATCACAGGAGTTCACCATGACAGCACGTACAACCCTGGCCATCGCTGCCACCCTCACAGCCTTGACGCTGGCCACCGTGAGCGGCTGCGCCGTCATCCGCGGCCAGGAAACGGTGGGCGCCTACGTCGACGACGCGACCATCACCACGCAGATCAAAGGCCGCTTCGTCGAGAACAGGGAAGTCGACGCCATCAGCATCCACATCGAAACCCTGAACGGTACCGTCATGCTGACGGGCTTCGCCAAGAACGTCACCGAGCGCGCTACCGCCGAGCGCATCGCGCGTGGCGTCAACGGCGTGAAGTCGGTGCGCAACGAGATTGCCGTACGGCCTTAAGTGCTGCGCGAGCTGTCAGTGCATTTCGGAAATTATGAAAACCAACCCTGCTCAGGAGTCTGATATGAAAACCCGCTACCTCACCGGCGCTGCCGCTGCCTTCTTCGCGCTGAACCTGGCCGCCTGCGGCAGCATGTCTGAGCGCGACAAGAACACCACCACCGGCGCCGTGATTGGCGGCGCTGCGGGCGCCGTCCTCACGGGCGGTAGCACAGCCGGCACGGTGGGCGGTGCGGTGGTGGGTGGTGTCATCGGCAACAAGGTCGACCCCAACAAGAAGTAGGCCTCGCGCGGCGTTGGCCTCAACAGCTTGGGCCGCAGCGGCCCAGGTCTCAGCGCGCCAGGATGTCGGGCAGCAGGCGGTCGTATTCCTTCTTCACGACGGCATAACACTCGCAGGTGCGCGCTTCCAGAGCAGGGCGGTCTAGCACGGTGATCTTCCCGCGCGCATAACGGATGTGGCCAGCTTGCTGCAGCTTGAGCGCACCTTCGGTGACGCCTTCGCGGCGCACGCCCAGCATGTTGGCGATGAGCTCTTGCGTCATCACCAACTGGTTGCCTTTGAGCCGGTCCAGGCTCAGCAGCAACCAACGGCACAGCTGCTGGTCCAGTGAATGGTGGCGGTTGCACACCGCCGTTTGTGACATCTGCGTGATCAGCGCCTGGGTGTAGCGCAGCAGCAGGTGCAGCACCGGCCCACCGCGGTTGAACTCGTCCTTCATCGCCTGCGCCGGCAACCGCCAGCCGTGGCCGGCACTTTGCACCACCGCGCGGCTGGGTGTTGATTCGCCGCCCATGAACAGCGAAATACCCACCAGCCCTTCATTGCCGACCACAGCGATTTCGGCCGAAGCGCCGTTCTGCATCACGTACAGCAACGAGACGATGGCGGTGGTGGGGAAGTAGACGTGGCTAAGTGCGCTGCCTGATTCGTACAGCACCTCGCCCAGCGTCAAGCTCACGACTTCGAGCTGCGGCAGCCAGCGCTGAAATTCGGCTTTAGGAAGGGCCGCCAGCAAGTGGTTCTCTTGCATCGGTGGATGAGCGTTCAGGGCTGCCATGACGGTGAATCCAGTGCGTGTGGAACGCAGTGCGAGGCAGTGCGGCCAGTGTGTGATGAGTGTTTGCAGTGTAGGTCGCCAGACCTGCGCTGTGCGTTCGCCAGCGTACATAGCGGGTCGGTTCGGTGTTGCCGCCTTGCACCGCCTGGGTGCGCTGTCGCACAGACCACCTGCCGCGCTGCGGCCTACCCTGCGCGCCAGCCTCCTTGTCGGTTCGCGCTTTCGGCGGCCTGCCCACCCTGGTGCCGACAGCGCGCGCCCAAAGCCCCGATTCACCCCCGTCCGCCACGCCTACCCTTCGCGCCAAAAAAGCGCTTACTTAGAAAGTTAGCTATGTATCAAGTCAAGTCTGTCTTTAGATCCCAATTCAATCGGCGATTCAAACTCGCGCGCCTCGTCAGCGCCGTGGCGGCGCTCGCTGCCTTGCCGGCTGCCGCGCTAGCGCAGACAGCGCCTTACCCCTACGTCGGCTTGTCGGCCGGGCGCTCGCACTCACAGTTCGACGAACAGCAGCTGGCGGCGCGCTTGCTGGGTGCCGGACGCACCATCACGTCGCTGTCGCGCGACGACAAGGACACGGCCTACAAGATCTTCGGCGGCTATCAAATGAGTCGCAACTTCGGGCTCGAGCTCGGCTACTTTGATCTGGGCAAGTCAAGCTTCAATGCCAGCACCTTGCCGGTGGGTTCGCTGGCCGGCGAAATAGCGGTGCAAGGCGTCAACCTCGACCTCGTAGCCACTCTCCCGTTGAGTGAGCGCTGGGCTGCGTCTGCACGCCTGGGTGCCCAGTACGCGCGCACACGCACCTATGCCAGCGGTGCGGGCTCGATCATCGTGACCGACCCCGAAGGCCGCCGGCGCGAAGGCAACGCCAAGGTCGGCCTGGGTCTGCAGTACGCCTTTTCGCCTAACTTCATCATGCGCGCTGAGGCCGAGCGTTATCGGGTCAGTGACGGCCACACGGGTGGGCGCGGCAACATCAACGTCGCGTCGCTCAGCCTCGTGTTCCCGTTTGGGCGCGCACCCGAACCGGCGCCGCGTGTGGCTGCCGTGGCCTATGTCGCACCAGCCTACGTGGCCCCGCCCGCACCCATGGTGGCGCAGTCGCCGCCGCCGCCTGTCGTGATCCCGGCACCGGCTCCACCTCCGGTGGTGGTCGCGCCGACGAGCCGGCGCGTCAGCTTCTCGGCCGAGACGCTGTTCGGCTTTGATCAATCCGTGATCCGCCCCGAAGGGCGCGCAACATTGGACAACTTCACCAAGGAATTGGCCGGCACGCGCTTCGACGCCATCGTGGTCGAAGGCCACACCGATCGGCTGGGTTCCGACGCCTACAACCTGGCGCTGTCGACGCGGCGTGCGGCAGCGGTGAAGTCCTACCTGGTCGAGTCGGGTCGTCTCGATGCAGCAACGATCAGCACGATGGGCAAAGGCGAGAGTCAGCCCGTCACCAAGGCCGGCGACTGCAAGGGCACACGAGCCAATGCACAGCTGATTCAGTGCTTGCAGCCCGACCGTCGCGTCGATGTCGTAATGACGGGCATGCGCTGATGCACGTCGCACTTGCGGTAGCCGACGCAGGACAAAACCCTGTCTTTGGCGCCGTTGACTTGCAGTGTTAGCAAACGCACAGACTGCAGGCGATAGGCCTTGTAATTTCTCACTGGCCCGAAACGCAAACCCAAGCTCAGCGGCGCTGGCACGGGACCACCACATCGGCTGACATCACTGCCATCGCCGCGTCATCACTCCTTAACCCCACTGGAACCAACATGAACCTTCGACCATTTACCCGCTCGCGCATTGGACACGCCATCGTCTCGCTGGGCCTCGGCCTGGCGTCCATGACGGTGCTGGCCCCCAGCACATTCGCCTCAAGCCACCGTGAAGCGCCGTTCATTTCCGGCCAGCGCCAACTCGACGCCACCGACCTGTACGCCTTCCGCAGCTACGAGACCGGCCGCCAGGACTACGTCACGATCCTGGCCAACTACCAGCCCTTCCAGGACCCGCAGGGCGGCCCGAACTTCTACATGTTCAGTCCCGACGCGCTGTACGAGATCCACGTCGACAACAACGGCGACGCGGTGGAAGACCTGACGTTCCAGTTCCGCTTCAAGAACACCTCCAAGGCCGGCGCGCTGACGGTGGGTGGCAAGAGCGTGAAGATCCCGCTCATCAACAGCGGCCCCATCAGCGGCGTGAACCCAGCCGCGCTGAATGTGCGTGAGACCTTCACCATCGACGTGGTGCGTGGCACCCGCCGTGGCGGCACCCGTACCAGCGTGACCAACGTCACCGGCGGCGGCACCGAATTCGACAAACCGGTGGACAACATCGGCGACAAGGTCTTCGGCAGCGCCACCGGCTACGCCACCTACGCCAATCAGCACATCTACAACGTCAACATCCCCGGCTGCGCCACGCCGGCGCGTGTCTTTGTAGGCCAGCGCAAGGAGCCCTTCTTCATCGCCGTGGGCAAGGCATTCGACCTGTTCAATCTGAACCCGCTGGGTGCTGAGGTCGGTGGCAACAACAACGATCTCGAGGCCAAGAACGTCAGCACGCTGGCGATGGAAGTGCCGATTGCATGCCTCGCCACTGCGGCGGATCCCGTGATCGGTGTCTTCACCACGGCCAGCCAACGCCAGGGCCGCTTGCTCGACGGCTCACCGGCCACTGGCCTCAACAAAGTCACGCGCAGTGGTGGCGCCTGGACACAGGTGTCGCGCCTGGGCATGCCGCTGGTGAATGAGCTGATCATCGGCTTGGACGACAAGGACAAGTTCAATGCCTCCAAGCCCAAGGACGACGGTGCAAAGTTTGCCGACTACGTGACCAACCCGGTGCTGCCTGCGCTGATCGAATCCTTGTTCCCTGCCGCGAAGGCGCCGACCAACTTTCCGCGCACCGACCTGGTGACGGTCTTCCTCAAAGGCCTGGAAGGCGTAAACCAGCCGAAGAACGTGGTGGCCTCTGAAATGCTGCGCCTGAATACGACCACGCCGGTGGCGGCTGCGGCAGCGCAGAACGTGTTGGGCGTGGCTGCCGGTGACCTGGCCGGCTTCCCCAACGGCCGCCGTCCGGCCGATGATGTGGTCGACCTTTCACTGCGCGTGGCGATGGGTGCACTGTGCGTGCTGACGGGCGCCACCGACACGCTCAAAGTCGGCTGCAAGCCGGCCGACGCGCCTGCCGGCGGCTTGGCCTTGACCGACGGTGTGCGCAAGACTCCGGCCAATTTCTTCGTCACCTTCCCCTACCTGACGACACCCTTGCCAGGCAACTTCAACCCTGCCGCCGCAGCCGGCACCGTGTATCCGTGAGCCGCCACCGAAAGCACATCATGAAGACACCTCAGAAGCTCTTCCTCGCAGCCGGCTTGGCTGCCGCGCTGGCCCTGTCTGCGTGCGGGGGCAACGACGACCCAGGGCCGGTGGTGGCGCCGGTGCCGCCGCCGCCAGTGGTCGTTGTGCCGCCGCCGCCCGTGGTCGTGGTGCCACCGCCTGTGGTGGTGGCCACAGTGCCCGACAGCGCCGGCATCTCGGTATCGGCATTCATCAGCTATCTGCTTAGCCTGAGCAGCGGTGACGAAACATCGGAGCCGGCGATTATCAAAGACTTGTTCGCCGTACCGCTCGACGAGACCAGCGAGCCGCAGCAGCTGAGCTAGCCGCCACGAGCGAAAGCAGTAAGGTGCCCGGTCGTGCTGACGCGACTGGGCACTTTGCATTGCGGTGCCGGCGCATGCACCTCGGCGCCACGGGCATTGCAAGGCAGCCTGTTGTCCGACAGACAGCGGTGCCAGCGCTGCCTACGATGCAAACCACGTGCTGATGCTGACGGCCATGGAGTCCGATTCATCAGCGTGACCGTGTGCTGCCTAGGCAGCACCATCCCTTCATCTTCCGTGCCGCCGCAACAGCCCGTGCGCGGCACGGCTGGAGCACACCATGGCATTCACTTCGCTAGAAACCACGGGTTGGAGCACCGCCGCGTTTGGTGACGACGTGCAGACATCGCCCGGCGAGCTCTCAGCCTTGGGCTCGCACCTGCGTCAATGCAAGAGTGCGAGCGGGCGCTTTTTTGCCGCGCGCTGCGTCGCCGATTCGATGCATGGATTTGCCGCGCCGCGGCTGATGACGACCTTGGTGTTGGCGCTGCTGGTGCTCGCCGCTGGTGTGTGGATGGCGTAGACCATGACGCCTTCGCAGCTGCTGCGCTGGCTGCCCGACGCGCCCGCGCCGCTGCTGCACATCCTGGGCACCGAGCGCGGCGCCCTTGAGCCGCCAATTCGCGCTGAGATCTTTGGCCCGCAGCGCTTTGCGCAGCATGGCCGCAGCCTGGGTACGGCGCACCGCGCAGCACCTGCGGGTGCGCGCAAGCCGAACTTTTTTCCGCGCCTGCGCAGCAACGTTGCCATGCTGCGTGAAGCGCATCGCTACATCGGCGTGCAGGCCAGCACCGGCTACGACATCAGCCCGGCGGCCGAATGGCTGCTGGACAACTTTCATCTCATCGAAGCCCAGCTTGACGAGGTGCACGCGGGGCTGCCGCGGCGCTACTTTCGCGCGCTGCCGGTCTTGCTGGACGAGCCACTGGCGGGCTTGCCGCGCGTCTATGGCGTGGCCTGGGCCTTTGTGGCGCACACCGACGGCGCCTTCGACGAAGACTTGCTGATCCAATTCCTGAGCGCCTATCAGGAGACGCGCGAGCTGAACCTGGGCGAGATGTGGGCCTTGCCGACCTCGCTGCGCGTGGTGCTGATCGAGAACCTGCGCCGCCTGGCCGAGCGTGTGGCTACCAACAAGGCGGCGCGCGAAGTCGCCAACCTGCTGTGTGACCGCATGGACGCCATCACGCTGCCGGCGCTGGACGGCCTCTTGGCGCTGCTTAACTTGCGCGGCGTGGGCCGCGTTTTTTTGGCGCAGATGGCCCAGCGCCTGCATGACCACCGCTGGAGGGCCGAGCGTGCCGAAGTGCCCGGACTGGCGCAGTGGCTGCGCGAAGCCTTGCCCGACTTGGCGGCGATGCAGATGCAGCAGCTCGCTGATCAGACGGCCGACAACTTGAGCGTTAGCAATGCCGTGCGCTCGCTGCGCGCCATCGGTGACGCTGACTGGCCCGACATCGTGTCGCGCACCAGCACCTTGATGCGGCTGATGCTGGGCGCCAACGTTTTTGAAGCTGAACACGCCGCCACGCGCGACCAAAGCCTGCACGGCATCGAGCGGCTGGCGCAGCAGAACCAGCGCAGCGAAGTCGATATCGCGCGCGTGCTGCTGGGCTTGATGCACAGCACGCCCTGTGACGACGCGGTGGCTGCTGTGCCCGGCCACTGGCTGCACGGTACCGGCAGGCCCGCGTTGATGGCGGCGCTGGGCCTGCGTGAACGTGCCGCCGCAACGGGCCGCGCGCTGGCCAAGCGCTGCGCGCTGCCGGGCTATCTGGGTGCGGTGGCCTTGGCCACGGCCGCGCTGATGGCCTGGGTCATGCAGGGCGCCTGGGTTGCCGACGGCACGCCACCCTTGCACTGGCAGGTGCTGGTGGCGGTGTTGCTGGTGTTCCCTGCGTCTGAAGTGGTGGTGGCCCTGATCAACCGGCTGATCAGCGAGTCACTGCGGCCGCGCCACCTGCCGCGCCTGGCGTTGGCCGCAGGCATCCCGATCGAACACCGTGTGCTGGTGGCCGTACCCGCGCTGCTGATCGCTCCGGCTGCGATCGCCACCCTGGTGCACCGGCTGGAGCTGCACCACCTTGCCAACCCGGAGCGCCACACGCAGTTTGCCCTGCTCAGCGACCTGGCCGACGCGCCAGCGGCGGTGTTGGCGGGCGATGCGGCGCTGCTCGAAGCTGCACGTGTGGGTCTGAGTGCTTTGAATGTTAGGTACCCGCCCGCACCCGGTGACGCAGCGCGCTTCATCTTGCTGCACCGCGAGCGCCAATTCAGCAGCACCGAAGGGCGCTGGATCGGCTGGGAGCGCAAGCGCGGCAAGCTCGAAGCCCTGGTGGCGGCGCTGGCGCAGGGCGACTCGTCGGCGTTTCTGGACTTGGGTGAAGCCTCGCGCATCGCCGCGCACACGCCCTACATCGTCACGCTGGACGCCGACACGCAGTTGCCACCGGGGCGGCTGCGCGAACTCGTTGGCGTGGCCGCGCACCCCTACAACCTGCCGTGCCTGAGCGCCGATGGCCGCCGCGTGGTGAGCGGCTGGGGCATCCTGCAGCCGCACATCGCCACGCCGCTGCCAGCCGCGGCCGAGCTCACGCGCTACCACTGGCTCTTTGCCGGGCAATGTGGCGTCGACCCCTACAGCGCGGCGAGCTCCGAGGTCTACCAAGATCTCTTCGACGAAGGCACGTTCACGGGCAAGGGCCTGCTCAACGTGCAGGCCTTGCACGCCGTACTGCACGGCCGCTTGCCCCAGGGCCAGGTGCTGAGCCACGACTTGCTGGAGGGCGCACTCGCACGCTGCGCCGCCGTCAGCGACATCACCTTGCTCGAAGACGCACCCTTTCACGCCGATGTGGCGGCCTCGCGTGTGCACCGCTGGACCCGTGGCGACTGGCAGTTGCTGCCCTTCCTGTTCGACATCAAACGCTGGCCGCTGGCGGCGGTGAACCGCTGGAAGATGTTCGACAACCTGCGCCGCTCGTTGGTGGCGCCGATGTCACTGGCCTGGCTGCTGCTGGCGCTGGCCGGTGTCGGGCCTTCGCCAGTGGTGGCCTTGCTGACGGTGCTAACGGCCTACTTGATTGGGCCGCTGATGGGCGCCGTGGCGGCCTTTTCACCCAGCCGCGATGACGTCGCCAAGCGTCACTTCTATGCCCAGGCGGGCGCCGACCTGGCGCGTGCGCTGTGCGGTGCGCTGTGGCACATGGCGCAGTTGGGGCAGCAGGCGTGGATGGCCACGGATGCCGTGCTGCGCGCGCTCTACCGCCTGTTCGTCAGCCGAAAGCACTTGCTGCAATGGACCACCGCCGCGGCCGCGCAGGCCAGTGCCCAGGCCAGCCTGGTGGCACTTGCGCGCCAGCACTGGCAGGCGCAGCTGCTGGCGCTGGTGGGGCTGGCGGCCCTGCTGTGGGGGCACACACCCTGGCCCAGGCTGGCATGCGCCCTCAGCCTGGCTTGGGCCGCGGCGCCGCTGTGGACCTGGTGGGTCAGCCGCAGCGGTTTGCCGTTTCGCACGGTGCTGCGCAGTGGCGACTTGTCGTTCCAGGAGCACAGCTACCTGGAAGGCATTGCGCGCGACAGCTGGCGCTTCTTCGAGCGCTGCGTGGTGGCCGAAGACCACCATCTGCCGCCCGACAACCTGCAAACGCTGCCGCACGACATGGTGGCGCACCGCACCTCGCCCACCAACATCGGGCTGTACCTGCTGAGCGCGGCCTGCGCGCGCCGCTTCGGCTGGATCACCACGGCCGAGCTGGTCGAGCGGCTGCACGCCACCTTGGCCACGCTGGACCGGCTGCAGCGCCACCGCGGCCACTTTCTGAACTGGTACGACACGCAGACGCTGGCGCCGCTGCTGCCGATGTACGTCTCCAGTGTCGACAGCGGCAACCTCTGCGGCCACCTGCTGGCGGTGGCGCAAGCCTGCATCGAGTTGGCGGCTAACACGCAAGAAGAGGGTTTGGCCGAGGCACTGCGCGCCCTGGCACAGCGCTGCGACGCGCTGGCCACCGAAGCCGAGTTCGGATTCCTCTACCACCGCAAGCGCCATCTGCTGCACCTGGGTTATCGCGTCGCCGAGCAGCAGCTGGACGCCGGCTTTTACGATCTGCTGGCCTCGGAGTCGCGCCTCACCAGCCTGTGGGCCATCGCCAAGGGCGACGTGCCTATGCGCCACTGGGCCGCGCTGGGGCGGCCGTTTTTTGCCAACGGGGCCCTGGCCGGCTTGCGCTCTTGGTCGGGCTCGATGTTCGAGTACCTGATGCCCACCCTGGTGCTGCACGAGCCGCGCGGCAGCGTGCTGCACGATGCCAACCATGCCGCGCTGCGCGAGCACATGCGTTTTGCCAAAACGCAGGGCGTGCCCTGGGGCATTTCGGAGTCGGCCTACGCTGGGCGCGACCACACACTGGCCTACCAGTACGCACCGCAGGGTGTGCCCGCGCTGGCGCTGCGCCGCACACCGCCCGACGAGTTGGTGGTGGCGCCTTACGCCACGGCGCTGGCGGCGCAGATCTCGCCACCGGCGGCGCTGGCCAACTTTGCCAAGCTGCAAGTGCTGGGCGCGCGTGCCGGCGCCGGTTTCATCGAAGCGCTGGACTTCACCCCGGCGCGCAAGCTTGCCGACGAAGCCTTTGTACCGGTGAGTACCTTCATGGCGCATCACCAGGGTATGAGCGTGGTGGCCATCGCTAACGTTTTATTAGGGGGTGTCGCGCAGCGCTGGGGTATGTCCAATGCGCACCTGGAGGCGGTGGCATCGTTGCTGCACGAACGCACGCCGCGCGAGGTTTCGGTGTTGCAAGCACCGCTGGCCGGGCCACCGGCGCAGGCGCTGCAGCGGCGTACGCCGGGCTTGCTGCGCGACGTCATGCCCGGCGCCACGGCGGTGGGCCCCACGCATGTGCTGAGCAACGGCCGCTACCACGTCAACCTGCGCGCCAACGGTGCCGGCAACAGCCGCTGGGGCACGGCCGGCATCACGCGCTGGCGTGACGACGCTTTGCGCGACGCGATGGGCCACTTCTTCTTCCTGCGCTGGGACCAGCAGGTGCAGCCGGTGTCGATCACGCAGCATCCCGCGCCCGATGCGGGGGCCACCTACCGCAGCATCTTTCACCTCGACCGCGTCTGCTTCGACGCCGCCTGGCCCTCCGTGCAGGCGCACACCACCGTGTGGGTGAGCCCCGAAGACGACATCGAATTCCGCCAGGTCGAGCTGCGCAATTTGAGCGACCGCGTGCTCGACATCGAGCTGATGTCAGCCTTCGAGGTGACGCTGGCCGACCCGCGCGCTGACGAAGCGCATCCGGCCTTCAGCAATCTCTTCATTCGCAGCAGCTGGCGCGCGGCGCAGCAGGCTTTGCTGTTCGAGCGCAAGCCGCGCCTGGGTACCGAGCGGGGCATGCTGGCGGCGCACTTTCTGGCCGAGTCGGATGACCAGGTGGTGGCCTTGCGAGTGCAGACCGATCGCCAACAGTGGCTGGGCCGCAACCGCGCGCCGCACCAGCCGGTCGCTGGGCTCGTGGACTTGCCACCACATGACGCGGCGGCGGTCGGGCCAGGGGACGAAACACCCGATGTCGAACTCGCGGGTGGCCTGGACCCGGTGTGTGTGCTGGCGGTGCGCTTGCGCATTGCGCCTTACTCGAAAGCGGAGCTGACCTTCGCGACGGCGGCAACCGACCACCCCGCCACATTACGTGCAGTGATCGACAAATACCGCCAACCCAGCCACGTGCAGCGCGCTTCCTTGATGTCGGCCACGCTGGCGGGTATTCGGCTGCGTGCCTCGCGCGTCAGCCCTCAGAGTTTTGCCGCCATCCAAACGCTGACCAGCGCCGTCGTGCACAGCCTTGTGCGGCCGCAGCCGGTGCAGCTTGAGCCCGTCGCAGCCATCGACCGCCGCCTGCTGTGGCGCTTTGGCATGTCGGGCGAGCGCCCCATCGTGGTGGTGGTGGCGGGTGTCGCGCAGTCGATGAGCCTTGTGCGCACGCTGGCGCAGGCCCTGCGGGTGTGGTCCTGGGGCGGCGTCGCCTGCGATCTGGTGGTGCTCAATGGCGAAGCGGCTTCGTACCAGATGCCGCTGCAGCAGGAGCTGAAGGTTCTGCGCGAGCGCCATGTCGCGGAGAGTGCGGCACAGCCCGGCGTGGACTGCACGGCGCTGCACGTGCTGCGCCTGGAGGAGCTCTCCACGGCAGAGCTGGCCACGCTCAAGGCGCTGGCGCGCGTGGGCCTGAACGCCGATGGCCGCTCGCTGCTGCACCACGTGCAGGAATGGAGCGAGTTGCACGAGCTGGCATTGGAAGAGAGGCAAGCCACCTCCACGGCGGCGCTAGCACAGGCTGCAGCGAGCGGTGGCGCGGTCAGCGCGTCTGCCGGGCAATTTGCCGCCACCGACGGCGCATTCGCCTTCGAGGTGAGCGCCACGCGGCGCCCGCTCAAACCGTGGGTCAACGTGCTGGCCAATGAGTCCTTTGGCGCGCAGGTGTCCGAGGCCGGTGGCGGCTATACCTGGGCGCACAACAGCCGTTTGAATCAGCTCACGGCCTGGTCCAACGACGCCGTGGCCGACCCACCGAGCGAGTGGTTCTTGCTGCAAGACCGCGAGACGCGCGAGGTCTGGAGCGTCTCACCCTCGGCCTGGGGCGACAGCTCGGCAAGCTACCGCGTGGTGCATGCCCAGGGCAGCACCGACATCACGCACCGGCACGGCGCGCTCGAGGTCAGCGTGCGCTGGTGTGTGGACACCGAGAGCGCCGTCAAGCAGGTGCACATCCGGCTGCACAACCGCGGCCACCACAGCCTGCAATTGCGGGGGGTGGCCATGCTGGAGTGGATGATGGGTGCGCAGCGCAGCGACCGCGGCACGCTGCACACGGCACTGCACCGACAGCGCCTGCCCGAAGGCAGCTTGACGGCGCTGCTGTGCACCCAGCGTGAGAGCGCGGCGGGCTTTGGCGACGGCACCGCGTTCCTGGCCTTGGCCGGCGCACCTGGGCAGGACGAGGACTGGACCTGCGACCGCCGCGAGATGTTCGACGCGCGCGGCCGCCTCGTGCTGCCTGACCATCTGGGCCGGCGCAGCGGCAGCGGCCTGGACCCCTGCGCGGCACTGTCCAGCCACTGGACGCTGGGCGCCGGTGCATGGGCCGAGTGCACGTACTTGATCGGTTATGCGGCAAGCCCGGCGGCCGCCAAAGAGCTGGCCACCCTGGCCGCCGTCAAGCCCGCCGCGCAGCGGCTGCAAGAGGTGCGGGGCCAATGGGATGCGCTGCTTGGCGCCACGCAAGTGGCCACACCCGACCCTTTGTTCGACGCCATGGTCAACCGCTGGTTGCTGTACCAGACGGTGGCCTGCCGTCTGTGGGCGCGCGCCGGTTTCTATCAGGCCGGTGGTGCGTATGGTTTTCGCGACCAATTGCAGGACGCCATGGCGCTGGCCTGGGCCGCGCCGGCGCAATTGCGCGCGCAGATCGTGCTCGCGGCGTCGCGCCAGTTCGTGCAGGGCGACGTGCAGCATTGGTGGCACATGCCGGGTGGCGCCGGGGTGCGCACGCACTTTTCTGACGACCTGCTTTGGCTGCCGCACGCCTGCCTGCACTACCTGCAAGCCACCGGTGACACGACGCTGCTGGACGAGTTGGTGCCTTTCATCGACGCCGCCGCGATCCCCGACGGCGCCGAAGACGCCTACACCACGCCCAGCGTGAGCGACCAGACGGCCAGCGTCTACGAACATGGCGCGCGGGCCATCGATCGCAGCCTGCGCGTGGGGGTGCACGGCCTGCCCCTGATGGGCAGTGGCGACTGGAACGACGGCATGAACCGCGTCGGCCACCAGGGGCGCGGTGAATCGGTGTGGCTGGCCTGGTTCTTGTGCCAGTTGGTGGAGCGTTATGCGCCGCTGGCGACATCACGTGGCGACGACGCACGCGCCGCTCGCTGGGCGCTCGCTGCGGCCACGTGGAAAACCGCACTGGCCGGGCCGGCCTGGGACGGGCAATGGTTCAAGCGCGCCTTCTTCGACAACGGCCAGCCGCTGGGCGCTAACGTCAACGCCGAAGCCCGCATCGACCTCATCGCACAAGCCTGGGCGGTCTTGAGTGGCGCCGCACCCGCGGCCTTGCAGCGCATCGCCTTGACGTCGATGGACGCCGAGCTGGTCGATGCGCAGGCCGGTCTCATCCGGCTGCTGCACCCGCCGCTGGTGCATGCCGAGCCGAGCGCGGGCTACATCCAGGCCTACCCACCGGGAGTGCGCGAAAACGGCGGCCAGTATTCGCACGGCGGCGTGTGGGCGCTGATGGCGCAAGCGGCCTATGCGCGGGCGCACGCGGGCACCAGCGAGGCCACACTGCATGGCGACGCCGCCTACCGCTACTTCAGCTACCTGAGCCCGGCGCACCGCGCTGCACACCCGACCCAGGGCGCTGTCTACGGCATCGAGCCCTACGTGATGGCCGGCGACGTGTACAGCGCGCCGCCCTATGTCGGCCGCGGCGGCTGGAGCTGGTACACGGGTGCTGCCGCCTGGATGCACCGTGCCGCCATCGAGTCGATCTTCGGCCTGCACCTGGGTGCTGTCGAGCTGGGCTTCGCGCCTTGCCTGCCCAGCCACTGGCCGCAGGCCGAGCTGGTGCTCAAGCGCGACGGGCGCACGCTGCGGTTTGTCTTTGCGCGTGCGTCGGTGTTGGACACAGTGCTGGCCGCGGCGCCAGCCGGCACGCAGCGCCTGGCGGTGGGGGAGGTGCTGCGCTGGCGAGATGCGCCGCCGGCGAGCTGCTTTGTCATGGGGCTGGTCGAATAGACGTCTTCAAGCACAGCGGCGTGGTGTTTTCCTCCAGCACTGTCATGTTGTCGAACAGGCCGGGCAGCGTGCCCGACGCACCCAAGGGGTCCTGGATCTGCCATTGCATCCCGTTGAAGAAGGTGGAGACGACATGGGTCGTGACATCGCTGAGCTGTGGTGAAGCGCTGTCGACTTCGGTGGCGACGTAGCGCCCGCCCGCGCCGTTGGGGGCGGTGAGGCCGATGAGGCTGCGCCGCGGCCGGGCGCATGTCGGTGGGCTGGCACACGCAATCGACCTAGGTGCCGTGGGCACACGGCGATGTCCTACACGCACAGGCGCCGCCGGCCGATGGCTTACCTTGCCGGCCATTTCTACAGTGCACACATCGGCTGTATCGATGTCCATCGAGCCGGCTCCACCCACCAGGAACTCGACATGTCTGCGCCCCGCACGACCCAAAAAGTCAAACAACTGCCCTTGCCGGGACATGAGCCCATGGTGCTCGACGAAGCCGCCATCGACGCGGCGCGGCGCAGCCTGGACCAAGGCGCGGTGACGCCAGGCTACGGCCCGTGGCGCGAAGACATCATCAAGCTGCTCAACGATTCATTGGCCACCGAACTGGTGTGTGTGCTGCGCTACAAGCGCCACCACTTCACCGCCGAAGGCTTGGCCAGCCCCAAGATTGCCGAAGAGTTCATGGTGCATGCCAACGAAGAGGCGGCGCACGCCGATCGCTTGGCAACACGCATCGTGCAGCTCGGTGGCGAGCCCGACTTTTCGCCCGACTCATTGAGTCAGCGCAGCCACGCCGCTTATGACGATTCATCCGATTTGAAATCGATGATTCGCGCTAATTTGGTTGCCGAGCGTGTGGCTATTGAGAGTTACAGCCAGATCATCGCATTGATCGGCAACAAGGATTCGACGACCCGGCGTTTGCTGGAGGACATCCTCAGCGACGAACAAGACCATGCCGATGAGTTGAAAGACTGGTTGGCCGACTGACCAACTACCGCACCACCCGAACTGAACTTCCCACACTTGAATTGGAGAACACCATGACCCTCAGAACATCCATCACCGCCGCCGTTGCCGCAATCGTGCTGATCACTGCCTCAGGCTGCGCCGTGACGCGTGGGCAGGAGACGGTAGGCGCCTATATTGATGACGCCACCATCACCACGCAAATCAAGGGCCGCTTTGTCGAGAACACCGAAGTTGCCGCTTCCAGCATCCGCGTCGAAACCCTCAACGGCACGGTGATGCTGTCGGGATTCGCCAAGAACTCAACCGAGAAGAGCACGGCCGAAAGCATTGCCTGGAAAGTCAACGGCGTGAAGTCGGTGAAAAACGAGATCGCCATTCGCCCGTAAGTTGTTTTGATTGATTCGCCATACAAGCACTTTTTAATTTCAGGAGATCGATATGAATTGGGACCGCATCGAAGGCAATTGGAAGCAAGTTACCGGCAAAGCCAAAGAGCAATGGGGCAAGCTGACCAGCGATGACTTTGATGTCGTTGCCGGCCGCCGTGACCAACTCGCCGGCAAGATCCAGGAGCGCTATGGCGTGGCCAAAGACGACGCCGAGAAGCAGATCAACGACTGGCAACTCAAGGCCACCGATGCCTGGTTTGTCAAGGACAAGCCGGGTCACTGATCTGCGACGTACCGGCGGCGGTGCTTGGGCAGCACAGTGACGATGTGGCCGCCCTGGCCGCGTCAGATTCACCGCTGACCCAAGTTGCCCCGGCACCATCAAGCCTCGCAGCCATATCCACCGCCGCCTCGGCGGTGGCGGCCGCCATCAGGTTGGGCCAGCGCTTGCTGATCCCCTTCACGCCCCGCTCCGTGGCGCCGCCCCATCAACGCATCACCTAGGGCGCGACCGAGGCCTAGCGCGGCAGCGCCATGGCGGGCTCGAGCGCCTTGCTCGCTTTGGCTGGCACCGTGAGCGTCATCTTCTTCATCGCCTTCCTTGTGCTGTCGGGCGGCAAGCCATTGGCGGTGCACTTTCTGGGCCTGGCTGCAAAGCCGCGTGGCGAAGATGAACCGAGCAGCGGCCATCAAGGCTGGCTCTTCTCCAGGCGCTTGGCGCGCCTGCGCCACAGCACGTAGCGCCGCATCATCGGCGTGGCCGTCAAGCCGTGCGCCACGATCGACGCGGCCACCGTCCACAACGTCAGCGACACCAGCAACTCGGCCAGTGGCTGGTCCAGGCCGTGGCGCAGCGCGTAGAGCAGGTAGAACACCGAGCCGATGCCGCGCACACCAAACCAGCCGATCATGGCGCGTTGCGGCCGTGTCAAGTCTTCGCCCCAAAGCGCCACGGCCACCGACACGGGCCGCAGCACCAGCAGCAGCAACGGCACAAACCACCACACCACGGGCAGCGGTTTGGCGTAGGCCAGCATCGCGCCCACCACCAGCACCAGGGCCATCTCGGCCAGGCTTTCGAGCTGCTCGTTGAAGCCCTGCACGTTGTCGCGCATGGTGGCACTGGCGTGGTGGGGATGGGTCGCCAGGGCTTCGTAAGTGTGGCCTTCGACGCGCGCTGTCGCCGCCAATGGCTCGGTGTCCGCGCGTGGCCTCTCGCGCACGCGGCGAAACGCCAAGCCCGCCGCGAAGACGGCCAGGTAGCCCGACGCCAAACACAACTGCGCTGTCCCAAAGGCCATGCCGATGACGCCCAGGCCCAGGAACTCATCCAAGCCGACGGCAGCGTGGCGGCTGCTGCGCAGATGCACCACCAGCCGCCCCGTCGCCGCGCCGATGGCCCAGCCGATGGCGCAGCCGGCCACCGTGCCCCACAAGAGATCGATGCTCCACCAGCGCATGAGGCCCGGCCCGAGCTCATGCATGCCCATCAGCCCAAGGGCCAGCATCACCATGGGAAACGCCACACCGTCGTTGAGCCCACCTTCTGCAGCCAGGCTAAAGCCCAGTGGGTCAGGGTGGGGGCTGGGCTCGGCCGGCACGCCCGAGGCCAGCACCGGGTCGGTCGGCGCGAGGATCGCTCCCAGCAGCACGGCCGCGCCCAGCGGCAGATCGAGCCACCACACCCCGATGGCGGTGACCATGGCCACCATCGCCGCCATCGAGACGAAGGCCAGCCGCAGCGGCAGCAGCCACCGCCGGTCGCGCAGCGGCACGCTCAATTGCAGGCCCACGACAAAGAGCGAGATCAGCAGCGCCACTTCAGCCAGCCGCTCCAGCAACTCGGCGTGCACATAGGGGTTGGGCAGCAGCACGTTCATGGCGTCCGGGCCGAGCAGCCAGCCCAGCGCCAGATAAACCATCGCATTGCTCAGCGGCAAACGGCCCAAGAGCGTGCCGACCAAGGTCATGCTGACCAGCAGCACGCCCACGAAGAGCGACCATTGTGTGAATGACATCGCCGAGTGTGTGCCGTGCCGCAGCCCGCCGCCATCAGGCCGCACCAGCGGCAGTTGTAGGCCTTGTCCTACGCAGCGGGGGCTGTGTGAGCACTCCTGACGATGAAGAATGTTCAGTTTCGGCCGGAGGGAGCTCACTCTGTGCGCTACCTGGCCGGGAAGATGCCTTCACCACAACCTCGGGTGAACCATGGTCATCAACAAAGTCCAGCTTCAAGCAGGCCTGTCCACACTTGAATTCTTTGATCTGTACTGCACTCAAGCGCAATCTGCCTGTCCCCGCGTCCGTTCACCAAGGAGTCGATTCAGCGCTTCGCGACCAAGTCTTTGGCCGCACCGGCCACCCTGGTCTCTGACGGTCTGGGCTGCTTCACTGCCGTTCACGGGGCCAGCAGATCCGAGGCCAAGGCGTCGAGCCTTCGATAGCGCGCACAGCCCAGGGGCGACAGCGCCGGGTGATTCGAATGTTGCTCAAGTGCCGCTTCCAAGGCCGCGTAAATCGCATGCAGGTTGCGCTGCATGAGCACATAGCCTGCACGGTCGATCTGGCCGCGCAACAGCGCCGACATCAGGCCGCTGGCTTCCACGCTGCGGTGCAAGCTGCGGGGCGGACACATCCTTTCAAGCGTCGTCAGCGTCGCAGGCCGATCCGCGATGTCGTGCCCGCGCTGCACGCGTCGATCGATCCGTGTCGCTGTGTACCCTAGCGCACAGACTTTGCGCCCACCCGTGACTAGCCTGCGCACGCACCACTTGAAGGCGTGTCCATGAAGCAGCTCACACCGACCTTTTGCAGTTCATTCGTCGCCGGGTTCACACCGCAGGACAGGCATGTCATCGCCCATGTCGCCGCGCTTGCCGGCCGCCGCCGTA
>JANMMH010000089.1:0-1729 GCA_031373055.1 Rubrivivax sp.
GCACGCAAGATCCAGCGCTTCCTGAGCCAGCCTTTCCACGTAGCCGAGGTCTTCACCGGCAGCCCGGGCAAATACGTCTCGCTCAAGGACACCATCCGCGGCTTCAAGATGATCGTCGCCGGCGAGTGCGACCACCTGCCCGAGCAGGCCTTCTACATGGTCGGCACGATTGACGAGGCTTTCGAGAAAGCCAAGAAGATCAACTAAGGAGCCGCAGCCATGGCCACCCTTCATGTCGACGTCGTCAGCGCTGAAGAGAGCATCTTCAGCGGCGAGGCCAAGTTCGTCGCACTACCCGGTGAAAACGGCGAGCTCGGCATCTTGCCGCGCCACACGCCGCTGATCACGCGCATCAAGCCCGGTGCGGTGCGCATCACGCGCGCCGACAACAACGAGGAAGAGTTTGTCTTCGTTGCCGGCGGCATTCTCGAAGTGCAACCCGGCAAGGTGACGGTGCTGGCCGACACCGCCATCCGCGGCCGCGATCTCGACGAAGCCAAGGCCCTTGAGGCCAAAAAAGTGGCCGAAGAGGCCATGCGCAACGCCAAGAGCGACATTGATCTGGCAGCAGCCACGAGCGAGTTCGCGACGATGGCGGCGCAGCTCTCGGCGATCCAGAAGCTGCGCAAGAAGTAAGCAACATCGCACCGCGACACAGCCCGCCGCGCCGCAAGGCCAGGCGGGTTTGTTGTTTCAGCTTTGTTGTTCCAGCCATCCACCGCGTAAGCTCGCGCCATGGACATCAAAATCGACAAACGCTTCGAGCTCGCCGCGTCAGCCGAGCAAGCCTGGACGGTGCTGGCCGACGTGCATGCCGTGGCCGCCTGCATGCCAGGTGCGTCGATCACCGAAGCGCTGGACGCCACGCACTTCAAGGGCCAGGTCAAGAGCAAGGTCGGGCCGGCGGTGATGAGCTTTGCCGGCACCATTGACGTGCTGCAGCTCGACGCCGCCACCCGCACCTTACAAATGTTAGGCAAAGGCGCCGATCGTGGCGGCTCCTCGGTTTCGATGGACCTGACGGCGCGCATCGAACCTGGCGCCACAGTCAGCAGCTCGGTGCTGGTGGGGCAGGCCACGGTGTCGGTCAGCGGCAAGCTGGCGCAGTTCGGCAGCCGGCTTTTGGTGCCGGTGTCGGACGCCATGCTCGAGCAGTTCGCTGGCAACTTCGCGGCTGCCGCAGCCGCAGTGGCCACGGCGGCTGCGGCAGCGCCGGGTGCGCCTGCCGCGGTGGCGGCCGCGGCGCCGGCTGCACCCAAGGAGCTCAACGCGCTGGGCTTGATGTGGACGGTCTTCAAAGCCTGGCTGGCGCGCGTCTTCGGCCGCGCCTGAAGTCTGGGCTGAACAGGGGAACAGCATGGACAAAACCATCGACAAGCTGGGCAAGCGCGACTACCTCGAACAGCTGGGCGCTTTGCAGCTGGAGTTGAACGAAGTCGCGCGCTGGTTGCAGCACACCGGCAAGCGCTTGCTGGTGCTCATCGAAGGGAGGGACACTGCTGGCAAAGGCGGCGTCATCGCGGCGCTGTCGCAGTCGCTCAACCCGCGCCAGTGCCATGTGGTGGCCCTGGGCAAACCCAGCGAGCGCGAACGCACGCAGTGGTACTTCCAGCGCTACGTGCCCTACCTGCCGGCGGCCGGTGAGATGGTGCTGTTCGACCGCAGTTGGTACAACCGCGCCGGCGTCGAGCGCGTGATGGGTTTTTGCACGCCGGCGGAAACGGACGCC
>JANMMH010000102.1:0-4432 GCA_031373055.1 Rubrivivax sp.
ATCAGCGCCAAGATGCTGGAGCTGCGCAAGCAAAGCGGCCCCGACTCGATGTTCTTCGTGGGCTCGAGCAAGCACAACAACGAACAGGCCTACTTGATGCGCAAGTGGGTCTCGCTCTGGGGCACCAACAACACCGATCACCAGGCGCGCATTTGCCATTCGACCACTGTTGCGGGTGTAGCCAACACCTGGGGCTACGGTGCGATGACGAATTCGTACAACGACATGCAGAACGCAAAAGCTGCGATGTACATCGGCTCGAACGCGGCCGAAGCGCACCCGGTGTCGATGCTGCACATGCTGCACGCCAAGGAAAACGGCTGCAAGATGATCGTGGTCGACCCGCGCTTCACACGCACGGCGGCCAAGGCTGATGACTACGTGCGCATCCGCTCGGGCACTGACATCCCCTTCTTGTTCGGCGTGATGTATCACATCTTCAAGAACGGCTGGGAAGACAAGCAGTACATCGAAGATCGCGTCTGGGGTATGGAAAAAGTGCGTGAAGACGTGCTCGCCAAGTGGACGCCCGACAAGGTGCTTGAAGCCTGCGGTGTCGACGAAGCCACCTGCTACAAGGTCGCCAAGACCATGGCCGACAACCGCCCCAGCACCATCGTCTGGTGCATGGGCCAGACGCAGCACACCATTGGCAACGCCATCGTGCGCGCCTCGTGTTTGCTCCAGCTCGCGCTTGGCAACGTCGGCAAAAGCGGTGGCGGCACCAACATCTTCCGCGGCCATGACAACGTGCAAGGCGCCACCGACGTCGGCCCCAACCCCGATTCACTGCCGGGCTATTACGGCCTGGCCGAAGGCTCGTGGAAACACTTCGCCAAGGCCTGGGGTGTCGACTTCGAGTGGATCAAGAAGCAGTACGCGCCGGGCATGATGGGCAAGCCCGGCATGACCGTCTCGCGCTGGATCGACGGCGTGATGGAAAAGAACGAGCTCATCGATCAGGACAGCAACCTGCGCGGCTTGGTCTTCTGGGGCCACGCGCCGAACTCGCAGTCACGTGGGCTTGAGATGAAGCGCGCGATGGACAAGCTCGACCTGCTCGTCATCATCGACCCCTTCCCCTCCGCCAGCTCGGCCATGGCGGCGATGCCGGGCAAGCCCGAAGACTTGAACGCCAACCGCGGTGTGTATCTGCTGCCAGCGTGCACGCAGTTTGAAACCAGCGGCTCGGCCACGGCTTCCAACCGTTCCTTGCAGTGGCGCGAGAAGGTCATCGACCCGCTGTGGGAGAGCCGCACCGACCACATGATCATGTACCAGCTGGCCGAAAAACTCGGCTTCAGCAAAGAGCTGGTGGTGAACTACAAGATGGTGCCCGGCAAGGGCGGCATGCAAGAGCCCGAGACCGAGTCCATCCTGCGCGAAATCAACAAGAGCGTATGGACCATCGGCTACACCGGCCAGACGCCCGAGCGGCTGAAAGCGCACATGCGCAACATGAACGTCTTCGACGTGAAGACGCTCAAGGCCAAGGGCGGCATCGACAAAGAAACCGGCTACAAGCTCGACGGCGATTACTTCGGCCTGCCCTGGCCTTGTTACGGCACGGCGGCACTAAAGCACCCCGGCTCGCCCAACCTCTACGACACCTCCAAACACGTGATGGAGGGCGGCGGCAACTTCCGCGCTAACTTCGGTGTGGAGCGGGACGGCACGTCACTCTTGGCCGGTGACGGCTCTCACAGCAAGGGCGCTGAGCTCACCACCGGCTACCCCGAGTTCGACCACTTGCTGCTGAAGAAGCTCGGCTGGTGGGACGACCTGACCGAAGACGAGAAGAAGGCCGCCGAGGGCAAGAACTGGAAGACCGACCCCTCGGGCGGCATCATCCGGGTGGCCATGCAAGTGCACGGCTGCCACCCTTTCGGCAACGCCAAGGCGCGCGCCGTGGTGTGGAACTTCCCCGACCCGATTCCGCAGCACCGCGAGCCGCTGTACAGCAACCGCCCCGAAATGGTGGCTAAGTACCCGACGCATGACGACCGCAAGGCCTTCTGGCGGCTGCCCACCTTGTTAAAGACCGTGCAGGAAAAGAACAAGGACATCGCCAAGACCTACCCGCTGATCATGACCAGCGGGCGCTTGGTCGAGTTCGAAGGCGGCGGCGAAGAAACGCGTTCCAACCCCTGGCTGGCCGAGTTGCAGCAGGACATGTTCGTCGAGATCAACCCACGCACAGCGAATGACCGCGGTATTCGCAACGGCGATTACGTCTGGGTGAAAACGCCGCCGATGCAAGCCGTGCCGGACTTCAAGGGCATCAAGGTCAAAGCGCAAGTCACCGAGCGTGTGGACGCCGAAACGGTGTTCTTGCCCTTCCACTTCTCTGGACGCTGGGGTGGCATCGACCTGGCACCGTGGTACCCGGACGGCGCCAAGCCGGTGGTGCGCGGTGAGTCGGTAAACACCGCCACGACCTACGGCTACGACTCCGTGACGATGATGCAAGAGACCAAGACGACGGTCTGTCAGATCGAAAAAGCCACCGCTTAAGCAGCCAGGAGACTAGAACATGGCACGAATGAAATTCATCTGCGACGCTGACCGCTGCATCGAATGCAATGGCTGCGTCACCGCCTGCAAGGCTGAGCACGACGTGCCCTGGGGTGTGAACCGCCGCCGGGTCGTCACGCTCAACGACGGCGTGGCTGGCGAGAAAAGCATCTCGGTGGCCTGCATGCATTGCAGCGACGCACCTTGCATGGCGGTGTGCCCGGTCGACTGCTTCTACCGCACCGACGAAGGTGTGGTGCTGCACGACAAAGACGTCTGCATCGGCTGCGGCTATTGCAGTTACGCCTGCCCCTTCGGCGCGCCGCAGTTCCCCAGCAATGGCGCCTTTGGCATGCGCGGCAAGATGGACAAGTGCACCTTCTGCGCCGGTGGGCCCGAAGTCAACGGCAGCGAGGCCGAAAACGCCAAGTACGGCCGCAACCGGCTGGCCGAAGGCAAGCTGCCGGCCTGCGCCGAAATGTGCTCGACCAAGGCGCTCTTGGGTGGCGACGGCGACGTCGTGGCCGACATCTTCCGCAACCGCGTGCTCACACGTGGCAAAGGCAGCGAGGTCTGGGGTTGGGGCACGGCTTACGGCAAGCCAAGTTCTGGCGGCGCTGGCGCACCGGTTGCCAAGCCGGCCGGCAAGTCATGAAGCAGCTCCTGTTGATCGTTAGCGCCTGCACGCTGCTGGCGGCCTGTAGCGAAAAGCCGCAAGTGTCGGGCTCGCGCAAGGCCGATGTCGCCGCCTTTCAAGGCAGCTCGACGGCGGCCTACACCGTGCAGGGCTGGAAGGTCGGCGACGCCACCAGCTGGGAAGCCCAGATGAAGAGCCGCGCGCAAGGCCAGGACGAAAGAACCCGCGCGTCGCCATAAGGTCGGCAACCGCAGTGAAACCGGCGCAGCAAGCCCGAGGAGCTTTGATGAGCAGCACGATACGGACATGGCTGGTGGGGTCGGCGATGGCGATGTCAATCGCCATGGCAGCGCAGGCGCAGCAACCAGCACCTGCCGTAACGGCGCCGGTGGCGACACCGGCCGTCGCGCCAGCGCCCACGGCGGCAACCTTGCCCAAGCCCGATGAAACCAACGCCCAGCGTGCCAAAACCCAGCCCGGCAACAATGCGCCCTTCTGGCGCGGTGTTCGGGACTCGGGCCAACAGCCAGGCATCTCAAACCTGCCAGGTGCTGAAAAAGGCCAACTGATTCAAGAGTTCGTGCAGTACCCCGGCTCGCGCCTGGCCAGTGCTGGTGAAGCCTGGCGCCAGGTGCGCAACCAGTGGATCCTGCCTTACGGCGGCTCGCTCTTGCTCATCGTGTTGCTGGCCATTGGCCTGTACTACTGGCGCAAAGGCCCGATGGGCGGCCACGAAGCCGACACCGGCCGCAAGATCGAGCGTTTCACGCCCTTTGAGCGGGCGGCGCACTGGGTCAACGCCGGCGCTTTTGTCGTGCTCGCCGTGTCGGGCATCATCATGGCCTTTGGCAAATTCTTCCTGCTGCCGGTGCTCGGGTTGACGCTCTTCGGCTGGTTGACCTACGCTTTGAAGACGATGCACAACCTGGTCGGTCCGCTTTTCGCGGTGTCGCTCGTGATCGTCATCGTCACCTTCATCCGCGACAATTTCCCTGGCAAGGGCGATCTGGCCTGGCTGCTCAAAGGCGGTGGCATGTTCAGCGGCGAGCATGTGCCCTCGCACCGCTTCAATGCCGGCGAGAAGGGCCTCTTCTGGGGTGGAGTGTTCTTCCTCGGCCTGATCGTCGTGGGTTCGGGCCTGGTGCTCGACCTGCTCGTCCCCGGCCTGGGCGACACCCGCGGCCAGATGCAGGTGGCGCACATGGTCCACGCCGTCGGTGCCGTGCTCATGATGGCGACCTTCTGCGGCCATATCTACATGGGTACGGTCGGCATGAAGGG
>JANMMH010000126.1:0-4236 GCA_031373055.1 Rubrivivax sp.
CGACGCCAGGCCACGCGCGATCGAATTTGGGCTTCAGCGCACTGACCCTTTCGCTGGCGTTTCACCACAAACGCCCCCAATTCGATGTTTTGCGGCGCCACGCGCCATCAGGCCATGAACACCACATCTACCGACACCGCCGCCGTGGACTACCGCGCCACACTGAACCTGCCCGACACGCCCTTCCCCATGCGCGGCGACCTGCCCAAGCGCGAGCCGGCCTGGGTCACCACCTGGAACGACACCACGCAAGACGGCGGCACCTACCAGCGCCTGCGCGACGCGCGCCACGGCGCGCCGCTCTTTGTGCTGCACGACGGCCCGCCCTACGCCAACGGCCAGCTGCACATCGGCCACGCCGTCAACAAGATCCTCAAAGACATGGTCGTGAAGGCCCGCCAGCTCGCGGGCTTTGACGCGCGCTACGTGCCGGGCTGGGACTGCCATGGCTTGCCGATCGAAAACGCCATCGAGAAGCTGCACGGCCGAAGCCTGCCGCGCGCCGAAGTACAGGCCAGGAGCCGCGCCTACGCCGCTGAGCAGATCACGCAGCAGATGCAGGACTTCCAGCGCCTGGGCGTGCTGGGTGATTGGGGCCGGCCCTACCGCACGATGGACTTCGCCAACGAGGCCGGTGAGATCCGTGTCTTGAAGCGCCTGGTCGAGCGCGGATTCGTTTACCGGGGCAGCAAGCCTGTGTACTGGTGCTTCGACTGCGGCTCCTCGCTGGCCGAGTTCGAGATCGAATACGCCGACAAGAGCTCGCCCACGGTCGACGTCGCCTTCCCTGCGGCCGAGCCCGAGAAGCTGGCCGCTGCGTTTGGCCTCAGCGCACTCGCCAAGCCCGCCTTCGCCGTCATCTGGACCACGACGCCGTGGACCATCCCGGCCAACCAGGCGCTCAACCTCAATCCTGCGCTGGAGTACGCGCTGGTCGACACCGCCAAGGGCCTGCTGCTCTTGGCCAGCGCGCTGGTCGAGAAGTGCCTGGAGCGTTATGCGCTCGAAGGCAGCGTCGTGGCTACCGCGCTGGGCGAGAAGCTCGCTGGGCTGAATTTCCACCACCCACTGTCAGCGTCAGATCAAGGTTATGCACGCTTGTCGCCGGTGTACCTGGCCGACTACGCCACCGCCGACGACGGCACCGGCATCGTGCATTCGGCACCGGCCTATGGCGTCGAAGACTTCAACTCTTGCCTGGCGCATGGCGTGAAGCACGACCAGATCTTGAACCCGGTGCAAGGCAACGGTGTCTATGAAGCCGCGCTGCCGCTCTTCGGTGGCCAGTTCATCTGGAAGGCCAACCCGAACATCGTCGACGCACTTCGCGACGCCGGCCACCTGCTGCACACCAGCAAGATCGAGCACAGCTACCCGCATTGCTGGCGCCACAAGACGCCGGTGGTGTACCGCGCCGCCGCGCAGTGGTTCGTGCGCATGGACGAAGGCGAGGGTGTGTTCACCGTCGACAAAGCCCCCAAGACCTTGCGCGACACCGCGCTCGAAGCCATCGCCGCCACCGGCTTCTACCCAGAGAACGGCCGTGCGCGCCTGCGCGACATGATCGCCAACCGCCCCGACTGGTGCATCAGCCGCCAGCGCAACTGGGGCGTGCCACTGCCCTTCTTCCTGCACAAGGTGACGGGCGAGCTGCACCCGCAGACGTTAACGTTCATGGAACGCGCAGCCGACTTGGTGGCCGCGGGTGGCGTGGAGGCCTGGGCCAAGCTCGAGGCCACCGAGTGGCTGGGCGCAGACGCCGAGCAGTACGCCAAGAGCAGCGACATCCTCGACGTCTGGTTCGACTCGGGCTCGACCTTCGCGCACGTGCTGCGCGGCTCGCACGCTGGTTCGGCGGCCGACCCCGGCCACCACACCAGTGGCCCTGAGGCCGACCTCTACCTCGAAGGCCACGACCAGCACCGCGGCTGGTTCCATTCCTCGCTCTTGATCGGCTGCGCGCTAGAGGGCCGCGCGCCTTACCGCGGCTTGCTCACGCATGGCTTCACGGTCGACGGCAGCGGCCGCAAGATGAGCAAGTCGCTGGGCAACTTCGTCGAGATGCGCACGGTGACCACCAAGCTCGGCGCCGAAATCATCCGCCTGTGGTGCGCCTCGACCGACTACTCGGGCGACCTGTCCATCGACGACAAGATCCTGGCGCGCGTGGTGGACGGCTATCGGCGCATCCGCAACACCTTGCGCTTCATGCTCGCCAACACCTCGGACTTCGATGCCAGCAAAGACGCTGTACCCGTCGCTAACCTGTTAGAGGTGGACCGTTGGGCTCTGGCCCGCGCGGGCCAGGTGCAGGCCGAGATCCTGGCGCACTACGAGGTCTTTGAGTTCCACCCCGTCGTGGCCAAGGTGCAGAACTTCTGCTCCGAAGACCTGGGTGCCTTCTACCTCGACGTGCTCAAAGATCGCCTCTACACCACCGCACCTGGCAGCCTGGCGCGGCGCAGCGCGCAGACGGCGCTGTGGCAGATCACGCACGCCATGCTGCGCTGGATGGCGCCCTTCCTGAGCTTCACCGCCGAAGAGGCCTGGGCCACGTTTGGCAGCACGGCGTCGATCTTCACCGAGACCTATTGGAAGTTCGACGCAGCCGACGAAGCCTTGCTCGCGCGCTGGACGCGGCTGCGTGAGATCCGCGACGTGGTGAACAAGGACATCGAAGCCGTGCGCACCGCCGGTGCCGTGGGTTCTTCCTTGCAAGCCGAGGTCAGCGTGGCCGCCAACGACGCCGACCGCGCCTTGCTGGAGAGCCTGGGCAGCGACCTCAAGTTCGTCTTCATCACCTCACGCGCCAGCGTGGTGGCGGGCGACGAGCTGAAAGTCAGCGTGACTCCATCGTTAGCCACCAAGTGCGAGCGTTGCTGGCATTGGCGCGACGACGTCGGCGTGGATGCGGCGCATCCGACGATTTGCGGGCGTTGTGTCAGCAACCTCTATGGCGCGGGCGAAGCGCGCACGGTGGCCTGATGGCAACAAAGTCCAACGCCCCCAGCCTGGCCCTGTGGCTGGGCCTCGCCGCCATCATCATGCTCGCCGACCAGGTGACGAAGACGCTGATCATCGGCAGCATGCAGCTCGGCGACTCCCGCAGCGTCACCAGCTTCTTCAACATCGTGCGCGCGCACAACGCCGGCGCGGCGTTTTCGTTCCTCGCCGACGCCGGTGGCTGGCAGCGCTGGTTCTTCATTGGGCTGGGCTTCGTGGCCTCGGGCTTCATCGTCTGGTTGATGCGCGGCCACCCGACGCAGAAGCTCTTTTGCTTCGCCGTCAGCATGATCCTGGGCGGGGCGCTGGGCAACGTCATCGACCGGCTGCTGCACGGCTATGTGGTCGATTTCCTGCAGTTCCGCTTCAGCTTTCTAACGTCCATCTTCCACGGTGGCTACTTCCCCAGTTTCAACATCGCCGACAGCGCTATCACGCTGGGCGCGATCTGCCTGATCCTGGATGAGATCCTGCGCGTGCGGCGTAGTTGAGTCGCGATGCAGGTGTCGATCGTGATGCCGGTGCTGAACGAGGCGCAGGGTGTCGAGGGTGCGCTGCGCGCGCTGGCACCCCTGCGCCATGCCGGGGTCGAGGTCATCGTCGTCGACGGTGGCAGCCATGACGGCACGGCAGCCCTTGCGGCACCCCTGGCCGACCAGCTGCTGCACGCGCCGCCCGGCCGCGGGGTGCAGATGAACTGCGGCGCGGCGGCGGCGGCGGGCGAGCTGCTGCTGTTTCTGCACGCCGACACGCGCCTGCCCGATCAAGCGCTGCCCCTTTTGCAAGCCGCGTGCAAAGACGTCGCACACCAGTTCGTCTGGGGCCGCTTTGACGTTGCGATCGCGGGCCGCTCGCCGTGGCTGCCGGTGGTGGCCTGCATGATGAATCTGCGCTCGCGCTTGAGCGGCATCGCCACCGGCGACCAAGCCATCTTCGTGCGCCGAGCGGCCTTCGAGGCGGTGGGCGGTTTCCCGGCGCAGCCGCTGATGGAAGACATCGAGCTCTCGCGCCGGCTGCGCGCACTGCATGCGCCGTGCTGCCTGCGCCAGCGTGTCACCACCTCGGGCCGGCGCTGGGACACGCGCGGCGCCTGGCGCACGATCGCTCTGATGTGGCGCTTGCGCTGGCTCTACTGGCGCGGCACCCCGGCCGATGTGTTGGCGGCCCGATACCGATGACAGCGGTGATCGTCATGGCCAAGGCGCCGCGGCCCGGGCTGGCCAAGACGCGCTT
>JANMMH010000144.1:0-5161 GCA_031373055.1 Rubrivivax sp.
GACGTGGAGATGGCGCGCGCCACCAAGGGCCTGGACCTCATCATCGGCGGCCACAGCCAGAACCCCGTGTGCATGCTGAGTGAGGGACAGCGCAACGACGCCTACGTGCCCGGCACGCCCTGCGCACCCGACCGCCAAAACGGCACCTGGATCGTGCAGGCCCACGAGTGGGGCAAGTACGTTGGCCGCGCCGACTTTGAAGTGCGCGCCGGCTCCGTGCAACTGCTGCGTTATCAGCTCTTGCCGGTGAACCTGAAACAGCGCGCGGCGGCCGACGGCAGCCGCAAGACGTTCACCGAAGCCATCCCCGAAGACGACGGCGTGAAAGCCTTCTTGCGCCCCTTCCAGGACAACGGCCAGGCCAAGCTGGCGCTGGAAGTCGGCAGCACCGACGGCGTGTTCGACGGTGACCGCGAGCGCGTACGCAGGCAACCCACCAACCTGGGCGTGCTGATCGCCCGCACGATGATGGAGCGCACGGCGGCCGACCTGGCCATCATGAATTCCGGCGGCGTGCGCGACTCGCTGCCCGCAGGCCGCGTGAGCTACCGCGACGTGCTCAAGGTGCAGCCCTTCGGCAACACCGTCACCGTCGTACGCATGAGCGGCGTCGAGTTGCTGGCCTACCTGCAAGCGGTGGCGGGTATGACGCCGGGCGCGGGTGCCTTTCCGCAGACGGCGGGGCTGCGCTGGGTCATCGCGGCGGGGCAACTGGTCTCGGCCGAAGTCGGCGGCCAGGCTATCGACGCCAAGCGCGAGTACCGCCTGGCGATCAACAACTTCACCGCCAGTGGTGGTGACGGCTACCCCAAGTTGAACGAGCACCCGGGCTACATCAACTCGGGCTTTGTCGACGCTGAAGTGCTGCGCGACTTCATCAGCCGCAACAGCCCGCTGAAGACCGCCAACTTCGCGCCGGGTGACGCCGTACAAAGGCGCTAACTGAGAAGATGAGCATGCATTTTCGACTTGGCGTTTATGCGCTTTTTGCTGCCCTGCTGGTCGGCTGCGCCACCGCACCGCCGCCACCCAGCACGCCGCTGAAGGTGCAGATCCTGGCCATCAACGACTTCCACGGCAACCTGAAGGCACCCGCCAACGGCCTGACGATGATGCAGCCGCGCTCGCGTGTGCCCGCAGGTGGCGTCGAGCACATGGCCACCCTGGTGGCGGAGCTGCGCGCGAAGAACACCCACACGGTGTTCGTCGGCGCGGGTGACCTCATCGGCGCCTCGCCGCTGCTGTCGTCGATGCTCAACGACGAGCCCACCATTGAAGCGCTGTCCCTGATGGGCATGGAGGTCTCGGCCATGGGCAACCACGAGCTTGACCGTGGCCAGGCCGAGTTGCTGCGTCTGCAAAAAGGCGGTTGCCACCCTGACAAGGGTTGCCAAGGCCCCAGCACTTACAAGGGCGCAGGCTTTCAATACCTGGCGGCTAACACCCAAGTTGACGCCACCAGCAAGACGCTGTTCCCGCCCTACTGGATCAAGCGCTTTGAAGGCGTGCCCGTGGCCTTCGTCGGCTTGACCACGCGCTTCACACCCAGCGTGGTGGTGGCCTCCAGCATCACCGGGCTGCGCTTTCGCGACGAGGTGTTGACCGTCAACGCGCTCGTGCCCGAGCTCAAGCGCCAGGGCGTCGAAGCCATCGTGGTGCTGATGCACGAGGGCGGCAACAACAGCGGCAACTACAACGAATGCCCGGGCATCACCGGCCCGGTGGTCGACATCGTCAAGCAGCTCGACCCGGCGGTGGACCTGGTCATCAGCGGCCACTCGCACCAGAGCTACATCTGCCATATTGAAGGCCGCGTGGTCACCAGCGCGGCGTCGTTCGGCACGCTGGTGACGCAGGTCGAACTCACGCTGGACCGCAAGAGCGGCGACGTCCGCCACGCCGAAGCGCAGAACCACGTGGTCGCACCCACGTTGGCCAAGAACGCGGCCATGAGCACGCTCATCGCCACCTACGAGCGCATCACTGCGCCGCTGGCTAAACGCGCTGCCGGGCGGCTTGCCGAGCCGCTGTCCCCCGCAGCTGACAAGAACGGCGAAAGCCTGCTCGGCCGAGTCATCGCCGACGCGCAGCTCGAAGCCACACGCGGCGCGGGCGCCCAGGTCGCCTTCATGAACCCCGGCGGGGTGCGCTCGCTTTTGGGCGCGCCGGGGCGTCTTGAGGTGAGCTATGAAGACCTCTTCGCGGTGCAGCCCTTCTACAACCAGCTGATCACCATCACGCTCAAAGGCGAGCACATCGTGCAGTTGCTGCAGCGCCAATACCGCTTTGACAACCCGCGCGCGCTCTACCCCTCACGCGGCCTCACCTACAGCTGGGACGCCAGCCTGCCGGCGGGCCAGCGCGTGCTCGTGGACAGCATAAAACTCAACGGCCACGCGCTGCAAGCGCAGGCCAACTACCGCGTGACCGTGAACTCTTTCCTGGCCGGCGGCGGTGATGACAACGCACCGCTGCGCCAGGGCAGCGAGCACACCACCGGTCCCATCGACATTGACGCGCTGGAGGCTTACTTCAGGGCTCGTGCGGTGGTTGAAGCTGACATGCAGCCGCGAGTGACGCGCTTGAACTAACACTGAACGCACGCATGCTGGCGCAAGAAATCATCCGCCTGAAACGCGACGGCGCGGCACTGTCGCCGGCGCAGATCGCCGCCTTCGTCGCCGGCTTGAGCCACGGCGACTGGAGCGACGCCCAGGCTGCCGCCATGGCCATGGCGGTCTTGCTGCGTGGCATGACGATTGAGGAAACGCAGGGCCTGACCGATGCCATGGTGCATTCGGGCGAGGTGCTTGACTGGTCGCAGGCT
Organism: Rubrivivax sp.; assembly: GCA_031373055.1. Lineage (GTDB taxonomy): Bacteria > Pseudomonadota > Gammaproteobacteria > Burkholderiales > Burkholderiaceae_C > Rubrivivax. The sequence goes on from JANMMH010000144.1 coordinate 2,828, forward strand.
GGCTTGAATGGACCGGTGCTCGACAAACATTCCACCGGCGGCGTGGGCGACAAAGCCAGCCTGATGCTGGCGCCCATGCTCGCCGCTTGCGGCGCGGTGGTGCCGATGATCAGCGGGCGCGGCCTGGGCCACACGGGCGGCACGCTGGACAAGCTTGAAGCGCTGCCGGGCTACCGCGTCGATGCCGATCAAGCGGACTTGCTGGCGACGCTGCGCGTGGCGGGCTGCGCCATCGTCAGCGCAAATACGTCGTTAGCACCCGCCGACCGCCGGCTCTACGCTATCCGCGACGTCACCGCCACGGTGGACTCGGTGCCGCTCATCACCGCCAGCATCCTGTCCAAGAAGCTGGCGGCGGGCCTGGGCTCGCTCGTGCTGGACGTGAAGTGCGGCAACGGCGCCATCGCCACCACGCTCGAGCAGGCGCGCACGCTGGCACGCAGCCTGGTCGACGTGGCCAAGCGCGCAGGGCTGCCCACCGTCGCACTTATCAGCGACATGAACCAGGTGCTGGGCGACCACGCCGGCAACGCGCTGGAAGTGCGCGAGGCCATCGACTTCCTCACCGGCAAGCGCCGCGAGCCGCGTCTGCTCAAGCTGACGCTCGAGCTCGGCGCCGAAGTGCTGGTGCTCGCCGGCCTGGACGCTAACGTCGAAGCTGCACGCAAGCGCTTGACCAGCGCGCTGTACCACGGCCATGCCGCCGAACACTTCGCACGGATGGTGGCGGCGCGTGGCGGCCCACGTGATGTGCTGCACGACGCAGCGCTGCCGCAGGCGCCGGTGCAGCGCGCCGTGCCGGCACCGGGCAGCGGCTATGTCGCCACGGTGGGCACGCGCGCGCTGGGCCTGGTGGTGGTGGAACTCGGCGGCGGGCGCCGGCGTGGTGGCGACGTGGTCGATCCGCGCGTGGGTCTGGCGTTTTGTCGGCCCATCGGCGCGGCGGTGCACTCGGGTGACGCCTTGGCCGTGGTGCATGCCGCAGATGACGCCAGCGCCGAAGCCGCCGTGCGCGCCGTGCTCGCGGCGTACCACGTCGGCATCATCGCCGTGGCGAGCCCGCCGCTGATCATGGATCGACTGGCGTGAGCGATCGGCCGACGATCAAGATCTGCTGCATTGCCAGCGTGCACGAAGCGCGCATGGCGCTCGATGCTGGCGCCTCCGTGCTCGGCCTGGTCTCTCACATGCCCAGCGGGCCCGGCGTCATCAGCGACGAGCTTTGCGCCGAGATCGTGGCCGCACTGCAGCCGTCCACGCAGACTTTCTTGCTAACGTCACGCGTACACGCAAGCGACATTGCCGAGCAGCACGCGCGCATCAGGTCAAGCGCGCTGCAACTCGTCGACCATGTGCCACACGAAGCATTGCGCGAGCTGCGCCACTTTTGCCCCGGCGTCCAGTTGGTGCAGGTGATCCACGTGCTGGGCGACGCATCGGTCGCCGAGGCGCGGGCCGCCGCGCCCTGGGTCGACGCCATCCTGCTCGATTCGGGCAACCCGGCACTTGCCGTGAAGGAACTCGGCGGCACCGGCCGCGTTCACGACTGGGCCACCAGCCGGAGCATCCGCGACGCCCTGTGGCCGCTGCCGGTCTATTTGGCTGGCGGCTTGAGTGCAAACAACGTGGCCCAGGCCGTCGCAACCGTGCAACCCTTCGGCCTGGACCTGTGCAGCAGCGTGCGCACACTTGGCGCGTTAGACGCCACCAAGTTGGCGCGGTTTGTCGGCGCTGTGCGTCTGGCCGCAGCGCCCGGGCCCTGATCTAGGGCCCGGGCTTACGTCACCTGTGCCAGATCACCTTCTTGCGCATGCCCACCCACTTCTCGTAGTTGGCCGCAAACAGATCTTCGATCTTGTTGCGCTTGACCTTGAAGGTCGGGGTGATGAGGTCGTTGTCCACTGTCCAGGGGTCGGTCATGAGCACCAGGCAGTCGAGCTGCTCATGCGGATCGAGCATCTCGTTGACGGACTTGAGGTGCTCACCCAACGAGGCCTCAAGCTCGGCCTTGCCCTCACTCGCGCCGGCCTTCTTGGCGGCGTCGATGTTGAGCATCAACAGCGCCAGCGGCTGGCCCAGATTGGCGCCGGTGACGCAGCAGGCCTCCACCGCGTTGTGCATGACCAGCCGGTCTTCGATGGGCGCGGGGGCAACGTACTTGCCCTTGCTGGTCTTGAAGAGGTCTTTCACACGCCCGGTGATCTTCAGGTTGCCCTCGGGGTCGAGCGCGCCTTTGTCGCCGGTCTTGAGCCAGCCGTCGTCGGTGAGCGCCTGGCGAGTGAGTTCGGGCTCTTTGTAGTAGCCCAGCATGGTGCAGTCCGAGCGCACCTGGAT
>JANMMH010000158.1:0-2946 GCA_031373055.1 Rubrivivax sp.
CAGCGCGTCGATCGTGGCCTGCGCCTGCGCGGCCACGAACTCCGCATCCTTCGGGCCCGGCCGGAGACGCCACCTCAGCGCAGCGCCTCGCGCACGAAGTCCAGCCGGTCCTGGCCGAAGAACATGGCGTCGCCGACGAACATCGTGGGCGCGCCAAACACGCCGCGTGTCACCGCCTCTTCGGTGTTAGCTACCAGGGCTGCCTTGACGGCAGGGTCGGCGACCATGGTGGCGAAGGCCTCGGCGTCGAAGCCGGCATCGGTCAGCACGGCGGCCAGCTCAGCGACGTCACCCAGATTGCGCGGCGTGGCCCACATCGCTTTGAATACGGTGTCGAGATACCGCGCAAAGTACGCTGACTCTCGCAGCTGCAAACCTGCCGCGCCACGCATCAGCGTCAGCGTGTTGATGGGGAAGTGCGGGTTCATCACCAACGGCACGCCATAGCGCTTGGCCCAGCGCGCCATGTCGGCATGCATCCAGCGGCCTTTGGCCGGCACGCTCACCGGGCTGGCGTTGCCCGTGGCCTTGAAAACACCGCCCAGCAGCATGGGCCGGTAGCGCAGTGTGGCGCCGCACTCAAGTGCCAGCTTGGGCAGCTGCGTGTAGGCCAGATAGGTCGTGGGGCTACCCACGTCGAAGAAGAACTCAAGGGTCTTGGTCATGTCGTCTCGTCCGTGCGGTCAGAATTTTTCGTCCCAGGGCCGCAGGTCAAGCTCGTGCGTCCAGGCGCTGCGGTGTTGTTGGTGCAGGTTCCAGTAGTTCTCGGCGATGGCGTCGGGATTCAAGATGCCGTCATGTGCCTTCTTGGCGTAGCGCTCGGGGAAGTTTTCGGCAATGAAGGGTGTGTCGATGGCGCCGTCAATCACCACATGCGCCACGTGAAGACCCTGCGGCCCGAGCTCACGCGCCATGCTTTGCGCCAAGGCACGCAGCGCGTGTTTGGCGCCGGCAAAGGCGCTGAAGCCCGCGCCGCCACGCAGGCTGGCCGTGGCGCCTGTGAAGATGATGGTGCCCTGCTTTCGCGGCAGCATCACGCGCGCGGCTTCACGGCCGACCAAGAAGCCGCCCAGCGCAGCCATCTCCCAGACCTTGCGGTAGACACGCTCGGTGGTGTCGACCAGGGGAAAGCGCACGTTGCCGCCGACGTTGAAGACCACCACCGCCAGCGGTGCGATCTCGGCTTCGATGTGCTTGAAGAGGCTCAGCACGGCGGCTTCATCGCGCGCGTCGCTGCCAAAGGCGTGCTCGGTGCCACCGTCGGCCTCGATGCGCTGCACCAAAGGCGCGAGCTTCTCGGCGCTGCGCCGCGCCACGCAGGCGACGTAGCCTTCGCGCGCGAAGCGACGTGCGATAGCGCCGCCGGTAGCGTCACCGGCGCCGACCACGAGGATGGATTGGCGTGCGGTCATGGGCTGTCTCCCCGTCGAAAAAATCGGGGCACGATAGCAGGGACGGGCTTTGCCCGAGCTGGCCGCAGCGCGCGCTGGCCGATACTCGCGCCACCCACTTTCGGAGCCCCGCATGGCCGCCTATTTGATCGCCGACATTGAAGTGCTGGACGCTGCCGCGTTCGAGCAATACCGCCAGCTCGTGCCACCGCTCATCGCTGCGGCGGGTGGGCGCTACCTGGTGCGCGGCGGCGAGGTCAAGGTCGTGGAAGGCAACCCACCAGCGCTGCGCAAGGTGGTGCTGGAGTTCCCGAGCATGGCCTCCTTGGAGGCGTTTTACGGCTCCAGCGACTACGCGCCCTTGCTGGCACTGCGCCTGCGTGCCACGCGCTCGAACATCGTTTTTGTGCAGGGCCTTTGAGCGTTATGACGCCAGCGATCTTGGGCACCGAGACCGTGCACCCCGCGCATGCTGCGCTTGACGGCTACACCAGCGTGCAGTTGGTGCAGGCCCTGGCCAGTGATCAGCAATACGCGGTGCAGGCCGTGCTGGCGGTGGCAGGGGACATCGCCCGCGCCGTCGACGCCGCTCTACCGCGCATTCGCGCCGGCGGCCGTTTGATCTACGTCGGCGCCGGCACCAGCGGGCGCCTGGGTGTGCTTGACAGCGTGGAGCTGGGTCCCACCTTCAGCTGGCCGGCCGAACGTGCACTGGCCTTGATCGCGGGCGGTTTGGGGGCGATGTTCGTGGCCGTTGAAGGCGCCGAAGACGACCGCGCGCAAGGTGGCGCCGACCTCCATGCGCTGCTGCCCACGGCCCACGACGTCGCCATCCTCATCGCCGCCAGCGGCGCCACCCCCTACGCGCTGGGCGCCCTGCACGCCGCGCGCGTGGCCGGCGCCCTGACCATCGGCCTGGCCAACAACCCCGGCGCGCCCGTGGCGCTTGAGGCCGAAATCGGCATCGTGCTCGACACCGGCGCCGAGGTCATCTCCGGCAGCACGCGGCTCAAAGCCGGCACGGCGCAAAAGATCGCGCTCAACACCTTCAGCTCGAGCTTGATGGTCAAGCTGCACAAGGTCTACGGCAACCTGATGGTCGACGTGCGCGCCAGCAACGCCAAACTCGTGCAGCGCGCGCTGCGCCTGACCATGCTGGCCAGTGGTGCTGACGAAGCTAGCGCCCAAAGTGCACTGACAGCCAGCGCCATGCGCGTGAAGCTCGCGGTGGTGATGCTCAAGGCAGGCATCGATGCGCCCGAAGCCGAACGCCGACTCGACGCCGCACAAGGCAGCGTGGCCGCGGCACTCAACCCCGACGCGCGATGAACGCCCCATGAACGCACGCTTCACCTCGCTGGACGTGTTGCGCGGCGGCGCGGTGGCCTTGATGATCCTGGTCAACAACCCTGGCAGCTGGAGCCAGCTCTACCCGCCGTTTGCGCACGCTGCCTGGCACGGCGTGACGCCCACCGACCTGGTCTTCCCGTTCTTTCTCTTCGCCGTGGGCAACGCGCTGGCCTTCACCATGCCAGCCTTGCGCGAAGCGAGCGCC
>JANMMH010000498.1:0-3486 GCA_031373055.1 Rubrivivax sp.
TGCTTCAGGCGCTTGTAGTGGTTGTAGACCGCCACCGACAGCGTGCGCTTGGCCGGCTCCTGCCCAATCACGTACTGGTCAAGGCTGGACTTGATCTCTGACGGCATCGGCAACTCGGAACGCGCTGATTTGGCGCCACCCACTTCGGCCGGCGCTTCGTCGCGAATGATGTCGTTACACAGCTCAATGCACTCATCGCAGATGAAGACCGAAGGCCCGGCGATGAGCTTCTTCACCTCATGCTGGCTCTTGCCGCAGAAGGAGCAGTACAGGACTTTTTCGCCAGAGGCGCCCTTCTTGTCGGCCATGAGTGTTCTTACGCGCGAAGTGCTTTAAGGGATGCGATGCATGATAGATCAAAGGCCCTGTGCCACTGCGGCGCGAAAAGGCAGCGAAAGCGAGCGCTTCAGAGGTGCTGTCGAGGGCGCGACTGCGGCGTCAACCACGCTTGTCGAGCACCTGGTCAATGAGCCCGTACTCGGTCGCTTCAGTAGGCGACATCCAGTAGTCACGCTCCATGTCGGCGGCGATGCGTTCGACCGGTTGGCCCGTGCGGTCAGCGTAGATGCGGTTGAGCTGTTCACGCGTCTTGATGATCTCGCGCGCTTGAATTTCGATGTCGCTGGCCTGCCCTTGAGCGCCACCCGAGGGCTGGTGAATCATGATGCGCGAATTGGGCAGCGCACCGCGCTTGCCTTTGGCGCCGGCCATCAGCAGGAACGAGCCCATGCTGGCAGCCATGCCCATGCACAGCGTGGATACATCGGGCTTGATGAACTGCATGGTGTCGAAAATCGACAGCCCGGCACTCACGCTGCCGCCGGGCGAGTTGATGTAGAGAAAGATGTCCTTGTCGGGGTTCTCGCTCTCCAGGAACAGCATCTGCGCCACCACCAGGTTGGCCGTGCCGTCGTTGACGGGGCCGACCAGGAAGATGATGCGCTCGCGCAGCAGCCGGCTGTAGATGTCGTAGGCGCGCTCACCGCGGCCCGATTGCTCAATGACGATGGGCACCATGCCCAAACCGACGGTTTCAATCACGCTCATGCTCGCTCTTCCTTGCTAACGTTGAATCAGCGCTGACTCAGGCCGCAGCCATCAGCTCGTCGAACGGTAGCAGTTTGTCGTTGACCTTGGCCTGGTGCAGGATGAAGGCGGTGACGTTGTTCTCGATCACCATGGCCTCCACCTCGGCCATGCGCTGGCGGTCGCTCAGGTACCAACGCATCACTTCGCCGGGCTTCTCGTAGCTCTGGCTCAGCTCTTCGATATGCGCTTGCAACTGGTCGGGCTTGGCTTGCAGGCTGTGGGTGCGCACGAGCTCGGCCACCACCAGGCCCAGTCGCACGCGGCGCTCGGCTTGCGGCTTGAAAAGTTCTTCAGGGATGGGCGCTGTGTCGAATTCCTTCACGCCGCGCTGCTTCAAGTCGTCTCGCGCAGCCTGCACCAGGCGTTCGAGTTCGTTCTTTACCAGCGCGTTGGGCAACTCCAGCTGCGCGGCCTGGCTCAGCGCGTCCATCACCGCGCCCTTGTTTCGTGACTGCACGCGGAACTTGACCTCGCGCTCAAGGTTCTTCTTCACGTCAGCGCGCAGGGCCTCGACGCTGGGCTGTGCGATGCCCAGCCCTTTGGCAAAAGCTTCGTCAACCACGGGCAGATGCTGGGCTTCGATCTTCTTCATGGTGACCAGGAAGTCGGCCTCTTTGCCGGCCACATCCTTGCCTTGGTACTCGGCCGGGAAGGTCAAGGCGAATGTCTTGGACTCGCCCACCTTCATGCCGCGCACCGCCTGGTCAAACTGCTCAAGCATCTGGCCTTCGCCGATGATGAACTGGAAGGCGTCGGACTTGCCGCCCGCAAAGGGCTCGCCATCGATCTTGCCTTCGAAGTCGATGGTCACGCGGTCGTCGACCTGCGCGCCCTCAATGGCGGGGCGCTGCGCAAAGGTGCGGCGTTGCTTGCGCAGAATGTCCACCGTGCGGTCGATCGCGGCTTCGGTGACTTCGGTGCTGATGCGCTCGATCTCCACACCCGAGAGCTCGCCGATTGTCACCTCGGGATAAATCTCGAAGGTAGCGTCGAACTGCATTTCGCCTTCAGGCGCGGATTCTTTCTGCTCGATGCGCGGAGCGCCGGCCACACGCAGCTTGGCTTCTTGCGCGGCGTTGGCGAATGCGCGGCCGATGCGGTCGTTCACGACCTCGTACTGCACCGAATAGCCGTAACGCTGCGCGACGTAGGACATCGGCACCTTGCCCGGGCGAAAGCCATCGGCCTTGACGGTGCGCGAGAGCTTGCGCAAGCGCGTATCGACTTCTTTGCCAATATCTTGAGCGGCCACGCTCAAGGTGATGCGACGTTCGAGTTTTTCGAGGGTTTCGACAGTGACAGCCATGTGCATTCTCGGAAGGCTTGGGGTGTTGGTGCGCGGGGCCGGACTCGAACCGACACGCCCGTGAAGGCGTCAGGACCTAAACCTGGTGCGTCTACCAATTTCGCCACCCGCGCGGGTATAGGGCCCCAACTCGCTGCGCGCGAACGCACGCACAGCGGCGCCGGGGAAGGTTGACGTTTCGGCGAACCGCGTATTCTAGGGGGCAGCTGGGAGAGGCTCGGCCTTGACGCGGAACCAGGCGGCGTACATCGCCGGCAACGCCAGCAAGGTGAGCGCCGTGGCCACCACCAACCCGCCCATGATGGCCACCGCCATCGGCCCCCAAAAGACGCTACGCGTGAGCGGGATCATGGCCAGCACCGCTGCCGCCGCTGTCAACACGATGGGCCTGAAGCGGCGCACCGCAGACTCGACGATGGCCTGCACGGGCGGAACACCACGCGCGCGGTCTTGCTCGATCTGGTCAATCAAGATCACCGAGTTGCGCATGATCATGCCGGCCAGTGCGATGAAGCCCAGCAGGGCCACGAAGCCGAAAGGCCGGTTGAACAAGAGCAGCGCTGCGGCCACACCTGCAATGCCCATCGGTGCTGTCAGCAGCACCAGCAGCGCACGCTGAAAGCTATGCAGTTGCAGCATCAGCAGCGTGAGCATGATGAACGCCATCACCGGCAGGCCTGCGGCGATCGAGCCCTGGCCTTTGCTGCTTTCTTCAACAGCGCCCGCGACTTCGATGCTGTAGCCCGCGGGCATCGTGTCCGCGAGCTTTTGCAGTGCCGGCCAGACCTGCGCCGTGACGGTCGGGCCCTGCAAATCGTCAATGACGTCGCCCTGCACCGTCACCGCAAAGTTGCGGCCGTTGCGCCACAAGACACCTGGCTCCCACGTGAACACGACCTTGGCGATCTGCGGCAGTGGCACGCCGCGCCCGCTGCTGGTGGGCATGTAGGCGTTGGCCAGGTCGGTCATGACGCGGCGCTCGTCGGCGGGCTGCCGCAGCACGATGTCGACGAGCTTGTCGCCCTCGCGGTACTGCCCGATGGTGCTGCCGCTAAGGATCACGCGTGACGCCTGCGCGATGGCCTGGCTGG
>JANMMH010000227.1:0-4904 GCA_031373055.1 Rubrivivax sp.
TGGAAAACTATGTCGACGACGGCGGCGGCGACCCCATGGCCTGGGCCTTTGGCTCGCTGGGCGTGAACGACCGTGCGCGCCATCTCGCCACGCTGTACCTCAACGACCTGGCCGACGTGCTGCGCGACGCCGTGGACGCCGGCTTCGAGTTCGTGCGCTATGGCGAGCGCCTGGCGCAAAGCCAGGCCAGCTACGAGCCGCTGGCCACAGCGCTGGCGGCACCACGAAACCTCATCGACGACGCGCTGCACGCGCTAACGCTTGAAGCACTGGCACGCCACACACCCACGGTGGTGTTGCTTTCGGTGCCCTTCCCCGGCGCGGTGTATGCCGCCTTGCGCATTGCGCAGACGATCAAAGCGTGCTCCCCGCACATCACCACCGTATTGGGCGGCGGCTTCGTCAACACCGAGCTGCGTGAACTGGCCGAGCCACGCCTCTTCGACCTGATGGACTTCGTGACGCTCGACGCCGGCGAGCGCCCGCTGCTGGCGCTCTTGGAGCATCTCTCGGGGAAACGCTCTGCTAACCGCCTCGTGCGCACCTTCATGCGCCCGGCAGGCACGCACGAGGTGCGCTACATCAACCTGGCCGAGCCTGACGTGCCTTTTGCCGACGTCGGCACACCCACCTGGGACGGCCTGCCGCTGGGCAGCTATCTGTCGCTGCTGGACATGCTCAACCCCATGCACCGCCTGTGGAGCGACGGCCGCTGGAACAAGCTCACCGTGGCGCATGGTTGTTATTGGAAGAAGTGCAGCTTCTGTGACGTGAGCCTGGACTACATCTCGCGCTACGAGACGACCACCGCCGCGGCACTGGTCGACCGCATCGAAGCTATCGTCAAGGAAACCGGCCAGAGCGGCTTTCACTTCGTCGACGAAGCCGCGCCGCCCAAAGCGTTGAAGACGCTGGCGGCCGAGCTCACGCAGCGCCAGCTGGCCATCTCGTGGTGGGGCAACATCCGTTTCGAAAAATCCTTCACCCCCGAGCTGTGCCTGCAGCTGGCCGACAGCGGCTGCATCGCTATCTCGGGCGGGTTGGAAGTCGCCTCCGACCGTTTGCTAACGCTCATGAAGAAGGGCGTCTCGGTCGACCAGGTGGCGCGCGTGACGAAAGGTTTCGCCGACGCCGGCATCCTGGTGCATGCCTACCTGATGTACGGGTTCCCGACGCAAACGGTGCAAGACACGGTCGACGCGCTGGAGCTCGTGCGCCAGCTTTTTGCTGCCGGTTGCATCCAGTCAGGCTTCTTCCACCGCTTCGCGTGCACGGTGCATTCACCGGTCGGAAAGCACCCCGAACAGTACGGTGTGAGCTTGCTACCGCTGCCGCCAGGCGGCTTTGCGAAGAACGACATCGGCTTCCATGACCCCACCGGCGTTGACCATGACCTGCTGGGCGTGGCGCTCAAAAAAGCCATCTACAACTACATGCACGGCATCGGGCTGGAAGACGATGTGCGGCAGTGGTTCAGCAGCCACGTGCCCAAGACGCGGGTGGCGAAGAACCGCATCAAACGTGCGCTGGTTGAGCACGATTGAACACAAGTCACGTGGAATCCCCTAGGCGCGGCACGGTCTCTGTGGCCTAGTCTGGCGCCCGCCGCGCTCAGCGCGTGCCCATCAGCCACACACCACACAACGTCTCGAAGGACCACCATGGCAAAGACATCCACTCAACGTCTGTTGGCCGTTATCACGGTCGGCCTGGCCTGCGCCGTCATGGCGCCGGCCACCCAAGCCACGCACGCCTGGGGCAGCTACCACTGGGCGCGCACGACACCGCAATTCACCTTGAAGCTGGGCAACAACATGACGGCCACCGACTGGCGCGCCGACCTGACGACGACCTCCGCCGACTGGAACAGCGGCAACAGCGCCGTCTTGACCACCGTGGTGTCAGGCACGTCCAACAAGCGCTGCTCGATGGTCGCCGGCACGACCCAGGTGTGCAACGGAAACTACGGCAACAACGGCTGGCTGGGGCTGGCGTCGATCAACATCACCGGCGGTGTGCACATCACACAAGGCACGGCCAAGATGAACGACACCTACTTCAATACCGCCACGTACAACAACCCCAACGAGAAGCTGCACGTGGTGTGCCAGGAAGTGGCGCACACCTTTGGGCTGAGCCATCAGTCGGAGAACGGCAGCTCGCAGAACAGCTGCATGGACTACTTCTCCAACACCGGCGTCAACGCCACCAGCACCTTGAGCACCAAGCCCAACGCGCATGACTTCGATCAGTTGAATTTGATCTACGCGCACCTGGACAGCACCACCACCGTGAAGACGCTGGCCGCAGCGATCGCCGCGATGGGCCAGGGCAACAACGCTCACGTCGACATCAGCGACGACCACAACAGCTGGGGGCAGCTCACCCGCCAGTCGGCCAACGGCCGCAATTCGTATTACGAGCGTTCCAACAGCGACGGCTCCAGGACCGTGACGCATGTCTTCTGGACCCAGGAAGCAGTGACCAGCTGCCCGAGCTGCGACCACCGTTATCAGCGCTGAGCGCCATAGCTAACGCCCGAGAGAAGGGGCAGGCAAAGCGAGGCGGGGCCCACAGGCCCCGCTTTTTTTGTGCGCGGCGTTCGCGGCGTTAGGCCATCAGGACCGCGACCACGATCAACAGCCCCAGCGCCAGGTTGACGCTGACCCACTGCCGGATGGCATTCAGCGCCGCGCCGGCAGCCGGCCACGTGGCGGTGGCCACCGCCGCACCCAGCCGCTTGTAGAGCACAAAGCGGATGTGGCCGAAGATGGCCACCATCAGCACGCCCAGCACGGCCATCAGCCACCAACTGTGTGGCATCTGGAAGACGCCGCCACTTTGCACCGCCTGCTTGGCCACGCGGCCGATCATCCACAGCCCCGTGACCAGGGCTGTCGTCGAGGCCACCAGCACGGCCGCAAAGAAGCGGCCCAGCACGTCGTGCATCAGCTTCAAGCGCACCGGCGGGTCCAGTGTGGCCACGGCCGGGCGCAGGAAGAAGTGGGCGAAGACCATGCCGCCCACCCACAGGATGATGGACAGCAGGTGCAGGGTTTTCAGGGTGGCGTAGAGCATGGAGCGATTGTGTGCGCAAGGCAGAATGCTTGATCAGATCTTTCTCGCAAACCCTTATTCGTTCAACCCGCCAGGACTCGCCATGAGCAACCGCCGCACTTTCATTCAACAAACGACCGCCGCAAGCGCTGCCCTGGCCTTTCCCCTGGTGGGCGGGGCGCAGCCAAAGGCCGTGAAGGTGGGCATCCTGCACCCCGTCACTGGAGCGTTAGCCTATTCGGGCGCGCAGTGCCGCGAGGGCGCGCTGCTGGCCATTGAGGACATCAACAAGGCCGGCATCAAATCGATGGGCGGCGCCAAGCTCGACGTGATGTTGGGCGACGCGCAAAGCACGCCGCAGGCAGGCACGGCCGAGATCGAGAAGATGAACGAGGCCGGCTGCTCGGCGGTGGTGGGCGCCTTTGCCTCGGCGATCTGCTTAGCCACCACGCAGGCGGCGGCCAAATACAACCTGCCGCACGTGGTGGACATCGGCGTGGCCGACCAGATCGTGCAGCGCGGCCTGAAGAACACCTTCCGCTTCGGCCCCGGCTACGCTGTGTGCGCGCAGGTGGCCGTGAGCAACCTGCATGTGCTCAACAGCATCGCCGGCAAGCCCGCACGCACGGTGATGATCGTGCACGAAGAAAGTCTCTTCGGTACCGGCACGGCCAACCTGCTAACACGCGAGCTACCGGGCTTTGGTTTCGAGGTGAAGGAAGTCATCAAACACGCCAACCCGACGCGCGACTTCAACAACATCGTGCTGCGCATGAAGGCGCTGAGTCCCGACATCGTGATCCCCGCCAACTACTTCAACGAGTACGCACTCTTGGTGCGCACCATGCAGCAGCAAAAGATCATGCCCAAAGCCATCTACTCGGTGCTGGGTGGCGCGGCGTCGAGCTACAAGTTCTTGAAAGAATTCCCTGACGCCGCCAACGGCATCATTGACTGCAACCATTGGTTCAACCCTAAGGACAAGCGCGCTTTGGAATTGCGCAAGCGCGTGGAAGCCAAGGGTCTCTTCTTCACCTACGAAGTCTTCAACACCTACACCGCCGTGCGCTTGCTGGCCGACGCCATCGAGCGCGCCAAGTCCGCCGATCGCGCGGCCATCATCGACGCCTTGGCGAAGAGCAGCTTCAGCGACCACTTCATGCCCTACGGCGCGACCAAGTTTGTCGACGGCCAGAACCAAGGCGCGCAGCCGCTGATGACGCAGGTGATCAAAGGCGACATCAAGGTCATCGTGCCGCATGACTATCGCGAGGCCGACCCGGTGTTCCCACTGCGCGCTTGACCAGCGCGCGGTGCTCGACGCCAACATCCTCTTCCCTTCGCTGTTGGGCGGCCTGACCACCGGCGCCGTCTACGCGCTCATCGCGCTGGGCCTGACGCTGATCTACGGCGTGCTGCACATCATCAACTTCGCGCATGGCGCGGCGCTGATGGTGGCGCTTTACGCCGTGTACCTGCTCAAAGCGCATCTGGGCATCGACCCCTACCTCGCGCTGCCCATCGTCGTGCCGGGCATGTTCGCGTTGGGCTACGCCTTGCAGCGTGGCGTCATCAACCGGGCCAGCCATGGCAAGGACGAGAACATTCTGCTGGTGACGCTGGGCATCTCCATCGTGCTGGAAAACCTGGCGCTCATCGTGTTCAAAAGCGACACGCGCAGCATCGAAACGGCCTACACGCTAACCACCATCCAGATCGGGCCCGCGTTCATTGCGGTGCCGAAGTTGGTGGCTTTTGGTGGCGCATTGGTGGCGTCGGCGCTGCTGCTGCTCATCGTCACGCGCACAGATCTCGGTCGCGCCATCCGCGCGGTGGCCAAAGAGAAG